>CAMCTV010000034.1 GCA_945878635.1 Chryseobacterium gleum
AAAGTAAAGGAGATTGAGAAAAAGTTTGGTGTTACCATGCCCAAAGGGTTTGACTTTGCACCTACCACCAATCTAGCGCCCGGGGCGCAAGGACTGGTCATTACCAATGATCAACCCAAATCCCTGCAAATGTTTCGCTTTGGTTTTACGCCTTCTTGGTCCAAGGATGGGAAGTTGTTTATCAATGCGCGTTCCGAGGGTGATCATAATCCGGATAACCGAAAAGATTACCGCGGCGCCAAAGGCATCATCGATAAACCCATGTTTCGGCGCGCCATCCGCAACCAACGTTGCTTGGTCTTGGCCGATGGTTTTATCGAAGGTCCCCAAGGTGTTGGTTTGCAACAACCTTTCTGCGTCTACCTCACCGCAGGGAACGGCCCAATGGCCTTGGCCGGTATTTGGGACACTTGGCAAAAAGGAAACGAAACCATTTTCTCTTTTGCCATTCTCACCACCGCTCCCAATGCGGTGCTCGAAAAAATTGGCCACCACCGTTGTCCTTTAATACTACCAGAGGATTTTCATTCCACTTGGCTCAATTCAGCTGCTCCGCTGGCAGATATCACTTCTATGATGCAGCCTTGTTCCGACGGTTGGCTCAATGCCTATCCCATTTCATCGGCTATCAAAAGTCCTTCAGCCAATGGCAAGGAATTGCTTAAGCCCATCGGTGAGCGGGTGCTACAAGAGTACGATTACGAGGTATATCAGGACATTGAAATGTTTGGGATGGGCGAGACCCGCGGAAGGAAGCGGCGTGATGATCAAATGTCATTGTTTGATTGAATATGGTTCAGCTGCACTCTTATTTCTCTTTGCGTTACGGTACAGTGGCTCCTTTAGAGGCCTTACAGGAAATGCGTCAGGCAGGTTGGGAGGCTTGCTTGTTTGCTGATGTCAACAATACCTCGGCTACTTGTGATGTTAAACGCTGGTTGAAGAAAGAGCAGTTTACAGGTGTTACTGGTGTTGACTTTAAGAACAACATAAAAACAGTTTTTGTTGCTGTTCCTTTCAATGAAGAAGGTTTTAGAGAGGTGAACGAGTGGTTGTCTTTTCACTTGCATGAGAAGAAAGATTTCCCGGAACGCGCTCCAGAATGGCAACATGTAGGGGTGATTTATCCATTGGATCAGGTGAGGGATTGGCCCATGGATATCATGAGAGACAATGAGTGGGTCAGCATTGCTCCGCATGAGATTAACCGTTGGCGCATTTCCCGTTGGAAAGATTTTGAGCGATGCCTTGCCTTGCCTGTTTTTAGTTTTCGGAACAAAAGAGAATTCAACGCACACCGCCTCTTGCGCGCAGTGGAGAACAATGTGCTGCTGAGCAAATTGAGTGTGTTGGATCATGCAACGGAAAAAGAGATTTGGAAATCCAAGGATGAAGTTGAATCGGTTTATTCCGAATTTGATTTGTATCAAAAGACAAATAATATTTTTTTGCATTGGTCGACATTGTGGAGAATGGAAGAGGAAGTGAGCATGAAAAACCAATTGATTTACGGTTTGAGTGCGGCGCAGGATGAGGTGCTGTTGGAACAGTTGTGTTGGGAAGGTTTATCATACCGCTATCCAGAGGTAAGAATGGATGACGAGGAAAGTGCCATCATTGTGCGAATCCGAAAGGAGTTGGACATGATCAAGGAGAAATCTTTTGTTGCGTATTTTCTCATCAATTGGGACATTACGAGTTATGCCAGAAGTAATGGGTATTTTTATGTAGGTCGAGGGAGTGGTGCCAATAGCATTGTGGCCTACTTGCTTCGCATCACGGATGTAGACCCTATTGAATTGGATCTGTATTTTGAGCGATTCATTAATCTCTACCGTCAGAATCCGCCTGATTTTGACATTGACTTTTCATGGACCGATAGGGAGGACATGACGCAGTATATATTTTCTCGTTTTCCCAATGTGTCGTTGTTGGGTGCTTACAATACATTCCAGTATCGCGCAGCAGTGCGGGAGTTGGGAAAGGTTTTTGGTTTGCCCAAGGAGGAGATTGATTTGTTGGGCGATGGTAAGTTTAAAATGGAGCAGTTGGATGAGATGCAGCGATTGACATTGCGCTATGCGCAGGTGATTCAAGATTTCCCCAACGCATTGGCCATTCACGCTGCAGGAATCTTGATTACCCAGAAACCGATATGGTATTATACAGCAACTTTTTTACCACCCAAGGGATTTGCCACCACGCATTTTGACATGTTGGTTGCAGAGGATATCGGTATCTACAAGTTCGATATTTTGTCGCAGCGGGGGTTGGGAAAAATCAAGGAGTGCATGGAGATCATCGCCTACAATCAACCGGAAAAGGCAGACTTTGATATTCATGATTTGGCGCGATTTAAAAAAGACGAGGCAGTGAAAAGCTTGATCCGTTCAGCGGATGCCATCGGGTGTTTTTATGTGGAGTCGCCTGCCATGCGGATGCTGTTGGGCAAGTTGCAAGTGGATGATTATTTGGGATTGGTAGCCGCTAGCTCAGTCATACGTCCTGGTGTTTCCAAGAGTGGAATGATGCGGGAGTTTATCATGCGACAGCGCATACCTGAACGCAGGAAGCAGGCCAATCCTGTTTTGTTCGAGTTGATGCCAGAGACCTATGGCGTGATGGTTTACCAAGAGGATGTTATCAAAGTGGCCCATTTTTATGGAGGGTTAACGTTGGGCGAGGCGGATGCCTTGCGCCGTGGTATGAGTGGAAAGTTTAGAGGAAGAGAAGAGTTTGATCGCGCACGTGATGCCTTCATTGAAAAGGCAATGGCCAAGGGAAGACCATTGGAGGAGGTGGTGGAAATTTGGCGGCAGATTGAAAGTTTTGCGGGTTATGCTTTTGCAAAAGGACACTCGGCATCCTATGCTGTGGAGAGCTTTCAAAGTTTGTTTCTAAAAGCATATTTCCCATTGGAATACATGGTGGCAACATTGAACAACGGAGGAGGTTTTTATTCGGTTGAATTTTATGTCCACGAGGCCCGAAGAAAGGGAGGCATCATTCATCCACCGTGCGTCCAGCGAAGCAGTGCAGTCACCATCATTGACGGCAAGAACATTTACTTGGGTTTGGGCATGGTCAAGGACATGGAGCACCCGTTGATAGAACGTTTGCTGTTGGCACGAAAGACCAACGGACCATTCAAAGATTTTGAAGATTTTTTAGATCGGGTGCGCATTGGAATAGAGCAATGCACCTTGTTGATTCGTGTTGGTGCTTTTCGTTTTTTAGGTCATACCAAGAAGCATTTGTTGTGGAAGGCGCAGTTGTATTTTACACAACGTTGGGACATGCAGGAGAATTCATTGTTTGGCGTAGAGCGCAAGCAATTTGATTTTCCCACCTTGGTTGATTTGCCATTGGAGGATGCTTATGATCAGATGGAGTTGTTGGGATTTCCATTGTGCAGTCCATTTGAATTGTTGCCTAAAGCGTGGAAGAATTTCGGGTTAAAAGCTTCAGTGCTTCCAGCGCAGTTGGGAAAGACAGTGGAGGTATTGGGCTATTTTATTACGTGCAAGCCCACCAGAACGAGCAAAGGAGATAGAATGTATTTTGGAAACTTCATTGATGCAGCAGGCGATTTCATTGACACCGCACATTTCCCTGTTGTAGGAAAAGACAATATGGGTTGGCGGGGTTCAGGAATTTACCAAATACAAGGACGTGTGATTGAAGAGATGGGTGTGTATAACATTGAGGTGGAGGCGATGCGCAAGTTGTCTTATGACGATGATCCCCGTTACGCAGATCTTAGGACAGGAGAAAAGAACAGGAAAGGAAAAAAGCACTAAATTGCCTTTCAAATTTTTTCGTTTGAGAATACTACTGATTTTATTTCTTGGATTTTTCAGCTTTTTAGCCAACGCACAACATGATTTTTATGTGCAGGTGATGGATGATGAAACGGAGCAACCCATACCTGGGGCCTTGATTTTTGCGGATCAACAGAATGTGGGCGTAACCCATTGGAACGGCACATTGACCGTGCGCGCTGCTTGCGGTGTTCGCATTACCGTGAAGATGATGGGATATTTAGATTGAATTATCAACCAACGGATCAGTGGTCTTGTAGTCTTCAAATACAAAATGCGCTCAATGCCTTTTATGCGACCAGACCAGCCAAGCCAGATGCTCCTCGAAACATTTCGCTGCAATTGACTTGGAAATGGTAATTAAGAGGCGTTAACGATGTTCATTGCGCGTTCCAAACCCATTTGGACAAATTGAACGCAACCTTCTGCCGCTTTTTCGATGCGGGCTTCCAATGTTTTTAGCTCCTCTTCATTCCAGACACCTAAAACATAATCTACTTGTTTGCCTTTGGAAAATTCGGAACCAACACCAAATCTGAGGCGTGGATATTGATCGGTGTTTAATATGGCTTGAATATGCTTGAGTCCATTGTGACCACCATCGCTGCCTTTGGGTCGCATTCTCAATTTTCCAAATGGCAACGCCAAATCATCAGTAATGACCAAGCATTGTGTAGGGCTCAGTTTCTCTTCTTGCAACCAATACCGCACCGCATTGCCGGAGAGATTCATGTAAGTGGAAGGTTTGATGAGGACCAGCGTTTTTCCTTTGACCCTAATTTCTGCGACATCCGCATACCGCGAAGTTTTCCATTGGCCTCCGTGTTTTTCGGCCAGAAAGTTCACCACATCAAACCCGATATTATGTCGGGTGTTGTTGTATTCAAAACCAATATTGCCAAGGCCAGCGATGAGAAACTTCATGGATGTAAAAATAAAAAGGGTAGCGCAAGTGGCTACCCTTTTATGAGCTTATTATTTTTTTAAGGCAATACTACTTTCTGAACCAATACTTGGCCATTGTCATTGGTAGCTTGAACAAGATAAACGCCTTTGGCCAAACCATCTGTATCCATCTCCCACTGCGGGTTAGACCCGTTCCATGTTTGAATGGTTTTTCCCAATGCATCCATGACAATTATTTGTGTTAACGCTTGGCCTGCATTGCGCACCACCATTTGTTGACGACTCAAAAGCACTTCTAGCTTGGATGCATCTCCAGCCAATGCTGCTGCATTGATACAACCGCCTTCTGGGCAATAAGTCAAAGAACCAATTTGTCCGTGCATTTCACCTTGAACTGGGATGTTGAATCTGGTATTTTCAAAGCATTGAACCACGTCACCTGCGTGAACGGTATTCCAGGCACTGCCATCTTGGCTGTATTGCATGGTGGGCAAACCAACGGTCATGTACCATTCGCCTTCAACAAATCTCTTTACACCCAGTGAAGCCCACTCTATGCCTTCTACCATAACATCCAATTGTATTTGCATGGTAACATTATTATTTGGATTGATGGAGTTGGCTACCAGTACTTGTTGGTCTTGTGTTACAAATGAAATGTTGGCATGAGAACGATCTGTGTCAAACATGTCGGAGATATCTAACCCGTCGTCATAACCTTCTTGCGCTTCAGGGTTCAAGATGACGTTGGATTGATCTTTAAAACGCTCGTCTTGCGTGCTCAATTCCATGGCAAATACAGGATAACCACCCTCACTTCTTTCAAAAGCCTTGGGAGAACATCTGCTCATTTTGGATGATTCAGGAAAGTTCACGATTTGACCACCAGAAGTAGCAATGACGAAAAAGCTTTGGCTATGGGGAATGTATTTGCCAATACCATCGGGATATCCGGAGGAGGTATTGAAAGAACCATCATTGTTGTTATAATACAAGTAATTGGAGCTTTGGTAATCATACACAAAGTATGCACCGATATTAGAGCTGTTGTTTTCTACAACACTCCAATCAATCTCAGAAGGGAACGGGTTGGAAATTAAGTTTCTTCCGTAGGATTCAACAGCTCCGCTGGCCGTATAGGTAAGCGTTGTCGTTCTGGTTCCTTTGCCGAAATAACCCGTTGGGTTAATGGTTTTGGCTGAAGCGTTGGAGAAGACGTTGTAACCAAGCATGGGATTCAATTGACCTGTAGTTGGATTGACAACTGTAAAGCCAAAATTGGACACCCCTGAAAGTGTTTCGTTATACCATTTGATGGTGTTGGAGGTCATGGCAAGAACAGGATAAGAAACGCCATTGACTGTTTTTGCTGCCCACGCAACGGCAGGTGAAAGTCTTGAACTCAAAGCACTATTGGCATACAATGGACAAGACAAGAACATCCAATTGCTTGCCGAATTGGAAGGAAGGTAGCGTTGCAAAGTGATTGGTCCGGAAACGTCAGCACCGCTAGCAATGGTGTGGATGGAACCTGAACAAGTTGCATTAGAAAGCAACGATAAACTGCCACCTGCTCCATCTATAGTAAGCGTACCTGCCTCTGGATATACAGTGTTGGACACAAACACAGGTGCATTTAAGGTAACACCTGCGCTATTGTTGATGGTAAGGTCCATGAATTGTGTTCCTGCTGTTCCACCAATGGTTTGGGCTGATGCCCCAGACATGATGACTTCACATCCTTCAGAACAACAACTGCTACCGTATTTGGGCACAAAGGAGGTTGATGCGTTGTTGTTGATCCAATTCCCACTTAATGTTAAGCTTTGAGCTGTGCCACCAGCAGTTAAACTTCCACCAGATGAAATGGTGACATCGGATAAATTGTACGATCCATCAATGGTCACGGCATGTTTAACAATGATGTCCGTGTTGATATTGAATGAAGGGGTAACTGCGGCACCACCATCTGTCAATGACCAAACAGAACCACTGCTCATATTGCCTGCGGCGATGCTGTAGTATGTGGCTGCAGTAGAAGTTTGCGAAATACTCAAGTCATCAAAAGAGAAGTTATTGTAAACAGAATTGGCCACTGGTGTTCCTGATGATGTGGTATACAAAGAAGTTAACCCAACATAGCTCATGTTGGAATACGTGTTATCCGTTAAGGCCGTGCTAGTGGCATCGGTTGCACCGTTGCCATCAAAGTCAACCTCAACCGTCCAAGATCCACTGGCACTTCGAATAACAGTAATGCCAACAGCATTAGCAATGCTTTGTGCTCCGTATCCCCATGCTGAAGTAGAAGTCCATGATATGGTATTGGGGCCAGTAGTGGAGTTGATACCACCTGTAATTTCTGTTAGGCGGGTTGCAACACCTGCATCAACTCTCATCAATTGCAATTTACGGGTATTGTTAGGCGTACTTCCGTAAGGGTTGATACCTATGGCGTAGCCGGAAAATTTTTCAGAAGGTGTGCCATAGGCCACATTTCCCGTTGAGCTGATGAATGGCGTAGCGACATCCGAGGCCAATACAACCCAAAACTTTGAACCTGCTCCAACACTCTTTGCAAACGTTTTTACTTTGAAACTCCAGGTGGTGTTCACTCCGGAAATATTGCTCAAGCTTCCATTAACAGCTGCAGAAGCGCAGGTGTAAACAGAGCTTCCAGAGGAATATCCATTGTTATTGTGTCTAATGGATCCTGCACCATTGATGGGGTTGGATGTGTCATGCACCCACTGACTGTTGGTGGTCCATCCTGAAGGAATTCCACTGTTGAAATCCGCGGTCATCTGAGAAGCCGAATCCAATGTGGAAGTGATCATAAAGGTGGCAATGATCAATTGCAACAGGGGTAAATTTCTAGTCATGCTAAAATCTTTTGCCGAATTTACGAAGAAATGAATAAAAGGTTGCAATTTTTGACGTTATGGATTTCGGAATAAGTCTTTTATGCTTTCATTTGCAAGGTGATCAAAGCTGATAAATGGGCCGTTATCGTGGCCGCTGGAAGAGGCAACAGATTTGGTAGTGATATACCCAAACAGTTTGTTTTATTGAACAATAAGCCGGTGCTGCAGCACAGCATGGAGGTTTTCGCTGCGTTGAATTACCATATAGTTTTGGTTATCCATCCGGATGATCAGTTGTACTTGACTTCCCTTTCTGAAATGTATCATTTTCCGCATCATCAAATAACTTTGGGTGGATCAGAACGTTTTCATTCCGTTCAAAATGCATTGGCACTTATTCCAGATACAGCGGAGGTTGTGCTTATTCATGATGCGGCCCGTCCCAATATCGATAGGTCATTTATTCTTAGATTAGAGTCCGAGCTTGAAGTTCATGACAACGCCATTCCTGCGTTGCCGGTGAGTGATAGTTTGAGAATGAGAAAAGATGAAAAGTGGTGTTCAGTGCATCGGGATGATTATCGCATTATCCAGACACCTCAGTTTTTTAGAGCTACAGCGCTGAAAAAAGCATATCAGCAGGATTACTCAAAATCATTTACTGACGATGCGTCAGTTTTGGAGGCAGATGGAGGTCTAATCCATCTGGTAGAAGGTAAAAATGGGAATATCAAAATCACCATTGCGCAAGATCTGCAATGGATGTCTTTTTTAATGTCGAACAATGAAGATCATGAAAATTAAAACCTTTGGATGCATCGCGGTTCTATCAATTTGCGCGATTTTAGCACCTGAAAAATTATTGAGTCAAAAAAAAGTAAAAATGAGCGCACCAAAACCAGCAAAAAAAGACGTTGTATTGGAATACAAAGTGGGAAATGAAGTGAAAGATACACGGATTGATTCCTACTATTGGATGCGCCTGACGGATGAACAAAAGGAAGCTGCTCAACCCGATGCACAAACCCAAGAAGTTTTGGATTATTTGCATGCGGAGAATGCTTACACCAAGTCCATCATGGCCCCCACAGAGGCCTTGCAGGAGAAGCTTTTTGCAGAAATGAAGGGTAGAATCAAGGAGACTGACCAAAGCGTTCCCACCAAGGACAATGGCTATTGGTATTATACGCGATATGAGCAAGGAAAAGATTATGCTTTTTATTGTCGCAAGAAGGAAAGCATGGAAACAGGCGTTGAAGAAGTTTTGATTGACGGACCCTCCTTGGCTGCTGGAAAATCCTATTGGGCATTGGGAGGAATGACCATCAGTGAAGACAATCAATGGATGGCATACGGCGTGGACGAGATCAGCAGAAGGGTTTACCAAGTGTTTTTTAAAAACCTTGCTACAGGTGAAGTGATTAACGATATGCTGGAGGGTACAACAGGCAGAGCTACTTGGGCGTCAGACAATAGAACGGTATTCTATTCCAAGAGAGATCCGCAAACTTTGCGCGAGTTTCAGATTTGGAGACATATTGTTGGGACCAGTCAATCAGAAGATGTTTTGGTCTTTGAAGAGAAAGACGAAACCTATTCTTGTTTTGTCTTTAAAACCAAAAGTGAGCAGTACTTGATCATTGGAAGCAGTCAGACATTATCTGCTGAATATAGGGTGTTGGAAGCCAACAATCCCAATGGTACTTTCAGAATTGTTCAACCGAGAGAGAAGGAATTAGAATATGCAGTAGATCATTTTGAAGATTCATTTTACATCACCACCAACTGGGATGCAAAGAACTTTAGATTGATGAAATGCCCGTTGGACAAGACAACCAAAGAGAATTGGGTAGAAGTAATTCCCCACAGAAGCGATGTATTTTTGGAGGGAGTGGAGATGTTCAAGGAGTATATGGTCATTGATGAACGTCAAAATGGTTTGACCCAATTGCGCATCAAACGTTGGGATGGAACATTGGAGTATTATATGCCTTTCCAAGATGCAGCTTATTCTGCAGGTGTTGGTGCCAATCCCGATTTTAATACTGAGATTTTGCGCTATGGTTACTCCTCAATGGTAACGCCATCTAGTACGTTTGATTTTAATATGCGCACCAAAGAGCAAGTATTGTTGAAGCAACAAGAAGTTGTCGGAGGATACAACGCAGCAGATTACCATTGTGAGCGATTGATGGTTCCTGTAACCGACGGAACTTTGGTTCCGGTTTCATTGGTTTACAAAAAAGGTTTCGAAAGAAATGGCCAAGCGCCTTTGTTGCTTTATGCATACGGCAGCTATGGATACAGCATGGATGCCGCATTCAGCTCTGGAAGATTGTCTTTATTGGATAGAGGATTTGTTTATGCCATGGCCCACATCCGTGGAGGACAAGAGATGGGCCGTGAGTGGTATGAGAATGGTAAATTGTTGAAGAAAAAAAACACCTTCACTGATTTCATTGATTGCGGGCAACATCTGGTTAATCAGAAATACACCAGTGCAGATAAATTGTTTGCTATGGGAGGAAGTGCAGGCGGATTGCTGATGGGTGCGGTTGCCAACATGGCTCCTTCATTGTTTAAAGGAATTGTTTCAGCCGTTCCTTTTGTAGATGTAGTAACCACGATGTTGGATGAAACCATCCCATTGACCACTTTTGAATATGACGAATGGGGAAATCCTAACGACCCCATTTACTACGATTACATGAAGTCTTATTCCCCAATTGACAATATAGAACGAAAAGATTATCCCAATGTTTTGGTCACTACCGGTTATTGGGACAGTCAGGTGCAGTATTGGGAGCCGGCCAAGTATGTAGCCAAATTGCGCGAGATGAAGACCAATGATACCCAACTGCTGTTTCACATCAATATGGATGCAGGACACGGTGGTAAATCTGGACGTTTTGAAGCTTTGAAAGAAGTGGCATTAGAATATGCCTTTATGATGCAATTGGTAGGAATTAAAGATTGATTTAAAAGTCAATCTTTATTTCTCTTAATTCTTGTAATAAATCCATATCAGCTGTAAGATGCATTGTCTGTAATCCCGCCTTTTGAGCGCCTTGTACGTGTTGGATAGAGTCATCTATGAACAGTGTTTCTTCAGCGTTGAGCTCGTGCAATTCCAAGAGGTGTGTGAAAGTTTCGGGATGCGGTTTTCGTTTGCCCAAAACTTGACTGTAATGAATCACTTCAAATCCGGCAATGAAATTTTCATAATCACCATTGTCTTTCATCATCTGTTCAAATGCAGGAACATGAATGGCGTTGGTATTGCTCAACAAGAATGTTCGATAGCCGGCATTTTTTATAGCAGGAATGGCTTCAATTCTATCTGAAATGGGGTGCAATAAAATGCTATTCCAAGCTTCCATGACAGCGTCATGTGATGCACTGGGCATTTGATCATACAAATGATTCATGAATTCGCTTGGTTCAATGGCGCCAATCTCGAATTTATCGTATATGGGATTTTGATTGGCCTGAGAGTACTCAGCGGTGAATCCGTCCCATCCCAATTTGGAAAAACCTACGGCTGGGGCGTTGTAATCTATGGCAAATAGGACTCCACCGAAGTCAAAAATAATATTCTTGATGTTCATTATCTTTTGGTCCAAGCGCGGGGATCAACGGTCAAAACTTTGGCGCGAAGTTGAGCCTCGTCTTTATCGTTTTTGGCAGTGCCATAAACAGCATAGAAATAATCTTGAAAAGGAATGACTTGAGCATTGGTAAATCCTTGGCTTTTCATAGTAGTCACCTGCTCTTGTGCGTTGTCTCTGGATTTGAAAACACCACCGACAACCCATGATTTCCCCCATTCTGTGGCGGTCTTGTTGTTGGTTGAACGCGCTGTGACTAAGGGTTTAATTTCGCTTTCTTGACCGGCGGTGGTTTCAGCACTTTCAACTTTTTTGTTGGCAAGTTGAGCAACTGCTATGGGTTCGGCATTCCAAAGGTCTAAAAACTCTTTTTGAAAGTTCTGCTCAGTAGGTTCAATTACAATATTGGGAACAGCTGGTCGTTCAGATTTTTGAACGGAAGACGCTGTTAAATCAGGATTCCAACCTGCAGTGTCTGTGTTGGTTGTGTTGTGTTGAAATACAAAAAGGCCAGAGGCCAGTAAAACTGCTACAGAGGCTGCTACGGCCAATTTTTTCCAAGCGGTTTTTGTCGTTTGAATGCCAGAAGGCACTTGACTTTTGGCTGGGAGTTGAATATTACTCAATCCAAATGAGGTGAAATCAGTGATGAATTTCTCACTTGGCACAAATTGCATTTGCCCTTGTGCATCGGTCCAAAGCGTTCCAATGCCATCCAAGTGCGCTTTTTGTCCATTGGCCAAATGATTCAATATCTGTTGGGTCCATTGCTCCAGCTGTGCCTGAGCTTTTGGGAGTGCTTCACCGGTGCTTTTCACATAATTGTTTAGAAGCAACCCATCACTTGTTGTTAGATGGCGGTTGAAACCCAACTGCTTGCTAGGCGGTTGAATGGAATGATTGATGGGATGAATAACTGCACTCTTATAAAAAGTGACAAATCCGCCCAATTGCGGAACAATCACACAATCGTGCTTTAACAGTAACTGCGCTATGATAACTTCAAAATTCACCATTCAAAAATACAAAAAATGATTAGATGAATTGACTTAAAATGTTCTGAAGATCCTCAGGGGTGTCCACTGATGGGGTTTCTATCTGAGTTTCAACGGTTAAGATTTGGTAACCATTGTCGAGCCAACGGAGTTGTTCCAAGGATTCTGCTTTTTCCAAAGGGGAAGGTTGCAAATGATGGAGATTTTTTAGGAAAGATGCGCTGTATGCATACATGCCAAGGTGTTTGAAGAACCCCTTGAAGTCTTCTGATTTTTGGTAGTGAGGTATGGGGCTTCGAGAAAAATAGAGGGCTTTGCCCTCGATGTTTCGAGCACATTTAACCCTGTTGGGGTTGGTATAATCATCATGAGACGGGTTCCATTTGACCAAGGTGGCAATGTCACAAGAAAGTTTGATCATGCATTGGGCCAATGCATCTATTTGTGAAACATCCACCAGGGGTTCATCCCCTTGCACGTTAATGACAGCATCAAATGCATTGGGAAAAGCTTGAAGCACTTCGGCGCATCGGTCTGTGCCGCTTTGCGCTTCTTGGCTGGTCATCATGGCCTTGCCTCCAAAAGATTTTACGGCATCAAAAATGCGTTGATCGTCTGTGGCTACAACCCATTCATTCACCTGTTGTGACAAAATACAACGCTCCCAAACATGCTGAATCATTCTTTTTTGTCCAATCATGACCAATGGTTTTCCTGGAAACCGGGTACTGGCAAACCGCGCAGGGATGACACCTAGAATTTTCATAGTTCAATGCTGTATTGGATGTTGATCAATCGGGTAGATTCAATCGCCAATGGTCGGATGGAATACAAGCGGTTGGTAAGATTGCTTATGCTAATGGTCAATTGTTGATTGTTCCAATTCACCCCCGCCCGCGCATCAAAGATCCAATCTCCTTTGAGGTGAGATTGGCGCCATTGTATGATGCCCGGATTGAATTCTTTTGGAAAATACTCTTCGAGCAATTCAAACGCGTTATCGATGTTCTGCATGTGGCTGTTGTAGCGGCTACTCATCCCGATGTGCCAATGCGATTGGCGAAGAGATACATCCCCTCGGATAAGGTGCTGCATGCGGTATTTTAAAACATTGTTGGAAGGATTTGAAGATGTACTGGTGTAGTTGGTTTGTGCAAAAATGGGGAGAATAAAAGGATTGTCCATGGCCCGGGTTGCGTAGTTGAAATTGGGAGTGGTAGAAGTGGGTTTGGTATAGGTATAGCCGGCCAAAAGATCAATGTTTGTACCTGGTCTAATCTCTCCGGTTCCCATGATGCTCACCTCAGCACCTTGAACTTTGGCTGATCCTGTATTCAAACTTTTGAATCCCAATCCGAGCATATTATTGAGGCCTGGATTTTCTGCCCATTGACCAAAAGTAAATTCAATGAACTGATCAAAAGTTTGCTGGAAGGCAGCTGCATCAATATACCCTTTGAATTGTCCCAATTGAAATCCTTGCTTGATTCCGAACTCTATGTTCTCGGAAGATTCAGGTCTAAGGTCAGGGTTGGCATACACTTTCACCGCACCCAAAGCGGTGATGATGAATTTTTCAGCGATACTTGGAAAACGGAACCCTTGTCCGTAAGAGGCTCTGAGGTGGGTATGCTCAAACCATTTGTAATTGATTCCGGCTCTGAAAACAGGTTTTTGTGACTTTTCTTGATTGATGGTGAATTGTTCTAAACGACAACCTGCAGAGAGGAACAATCTTTTCCGCCATTGGCCATCTGCTTGAAAAAAGGCAGCTCGATTGCTGGCCGTGTTGATCCCATCTGGATTTCCGCCTATGTACAATTCACCTTCTGCAGCGGTGATGCTATTGACCGCTCCCAATGTGGTTCTAAGTCCAGGAACGCCCCAACTTTCCCAATCTTGTTGGTACTGATATTCCGTGTAATAGACATCACTGTAATTCCCTTGGGCATTGTTATTGTAATTGTCCAGAGACTGCCATCGGGATTTGATGGAATGTTTGCTTCCTTTTTTGTTGTAATATTCTACAAAAGGATCCAGTGCTGAGACCAATTGATAGGTGTAGGTGTTGGATCCACTGTAAGCACCAAAAAGTCCGTTCGTGCTGTTTTCCCAAATCAAAGTTGAAAGGCTTTGGCTTTGTGCAACAATACCATTGATTCCATAGGAAAGACCTTGGATTTTTGGATTTCTGTGGCGCAATTGGAAGTTGATTCGGCTTCTGTTTTCACTGCTGTATCTATCCACGGTGAATGGATTTTGATCATAAGGCAAAACTTGACCTAGACTATCTTTATTGGGCCCCATGTGGCCATCATCCGCTTGAAGGGTAACTGCCAAAAGCCATTCCCAATTGCCATTTTTTTGGCTGTGATTGAAAAAGTAACCTGCTTTTTTATTTAAACCATTCCAATAATGATGTGGTCCTTTTGGAGCACTGTATATGCCTGACCAAACTTGGAATCTGGTTTTGGGTGTTGATGTGGGATACGCTGTTCTAAAGTGAATGACACCCGAAAGAGCGGAGCTGCCGTACAATACGCTGCTGGCTCCTTTTATGATTTCCAATTGTGCAATATTTTCCATTGGCAGAAATGCCCATGATGCCTTTCCAGCATCACCGCTCAAGATGGGAATGTCATCAATCAATACCTGCACGCGGGAACCCGCACCAAAACTATAACCGCTGCCACTTCTGATTTGTGGTTCATCGTCCACAATGATAACCCCCGGAACTTGCTGCAAACCATCTTCCAATGAGGTGACGTTTTTGTCTTGAAATAGCCTGGGCTGAATCACCTCCATGCTCATGGTGACGTTGGCGACATCTTGTTGGAACTTGCCTGCTGATACAACCAATTGCTTGAAATCAACGGGTTTTTCTTTGAGGAAAATGACACCAATGTTTCTGTTCTCCTTTAGATTTTGAATGGTCAAAAATTTGTCATGATAGCCAATGCATTTGATAATCAAGTTGTGATTTCCAGCTGGAAGGCTAAAATTAAAATCCCCATTCATGTCGGATCGAGTACCCTCTTGTCCATTGGAAATCGTTACGCCGGGAATGGATTCTTGAATACGGCTGCTGTCTCTGAACGTACCCTGAATGAAGAATTGGGCTTGTTTCGTGGTAAATTGAGCCGAAGTATTAGGTAAGAAACCCAGTAAGATCAGGGTAATGATGCAGCAATGTGTAAATAATGTTCTCTTCATGGTATTCGTTTGGTCGGTTGGAGAATTCAACATCGGAAAGATAATAATTAGTGATAAGAAAAGCGGAAAGATGGCCTTTTTTTCTTTAATTATGCAACTACTACGTCCCTCATTACGTACGAAATTAAAAACCATAACCATGAAAAGAAGTTTATTCTTATTCTCCACTTTTTTACTCACTACTTTGACTGCCCTGTCTTATGACATGAAGCAAGGATTTATTTTGAATCAAGGGCAGTGGAAAGGGGGGCATCGAACGGTCTATTTTGAGAATAAAGATATGCAGCAAGCCATTCGATTGACCAATGAGGGAATGGAGTATGAGTGGATGCAATTGGAGGGCAATGAGATGAAGCTGCAGCGCGCTGTGCTGAAGCCAGTCAACGGAGATTTGAGCCGCTTTGAGGCCAAGGAATCATTGGGGGCGGTTTATTTTTATAACGTTCAAGGTCAAATTAGCACTGCGGGGTATAAAAACGTTGTGTTTAAAGATGTTTATCCCAACGTAGATTGGAAAATTTATCAGACGGAAAAAGGTTTGAAGTATGATTGGTTGGTTCATCCAGGAGGTAAAGTTAGTGACATCAAAATGGAATGGACTGGATTGAGTGAACTGGGCATCAATGGTGATGGGGGTTTGTATTTTAAGTCAACATTGGGCGAGTTAATGGAAGAGCATCCGGTGAGTTTTCAAGACGGAAGAGAACTGAAAACACGATTTGTTGTAAAAGACAATGTAGTAGCTTTTCAGGTGTCCAATTATGATGAGAAAAGTGAGTTGGTCATTGATCCGGAAGTTATTTGGTCATCTTATTACGGAGGAGAGTCGTACGATGAAGTAAACGGTATAGCGGCGGATGTTTCCGGAAATGTGTACATCACAGGAACCACAACGAGTACTACCAACATTTCAGGAAATGCTTCTGGGGCTTTGATTCATCAAACCAATATGAATGGAACGCGAGACGCTTTTTTGGCCAAGTTCAACATGAACGGTCAACGTTTGTGGGCCACCTATTATGGTGGTGAAGGACAAGATGAAGGAAACGCCATCGCCATTGACGAATATGGTTTTGTTTATTTGGCAGGAACGACAACAAGCACCTTTGCAGTGGCTTCTTTTGGTTTTCAAACATCTTTGATGGGTATCCGTGATGGTTATATGGTCAAGTTTAGCAGCAATGGACAACGTGTTTGGGGCAGTTACTTGGGTGGTTCTGGAACGGAGAACGTTTTGGGTATGACTGTAGATAATGATGGCAGATTGATTTTACTGGGTGAAACTACGTCCAATGATTTTTTAATCTCTGGAACTGGGGATCAAGTGTACAGTGGCCAAGGTGATGTTTTTGTTACCTGTGTAGCAGGAATGGGTGCGGTGTATTGGAGTGTTTACTTTGGAGGAGAAAATTTGGAGAATGCAGGTGGAATTGGATATGACGCAGTGAGTGATCGTGTGTTTATTACAGGAACCACAGCCTCAGTAACAGGTGTTTCATCAGGTAATGGACAACAGATGAGTTTTGGCGGGGGACTAAAGGACGGATTTTTGGGCGCCTTGGATGAACAAGGGAATTTGGTATGGTCCACTTACGTTGGAGGTTCAGGCATTGATGAGGTGCGGAACAGCAGTTCCGATATATACGGAAACATCTACATTGTCGGAACTACATCTTCAACGGGACTGGCTACGACAGGCGCGCATCAAACCAATTTTGGCGGTGGAGCAACTGATGCTTTCATGTCACAATACAATGTGAGTGGCGGTATGTTGTGGAGAAGCTATTTCGGAGGACCAGGAACGGATGAAGGATCAGCAATGGTAGCGGATAAGCTCGGCAATATTTATTTTGGAGGACAAACCAATTCTCAAGGCTTGTCACTCAACAACCCTTTCCAAAATACGGTCGCCGGTGGAACAGATGCTTTTTTTAGCAAGTTTACTGTTGAAGGATTCCCGCAATGGACCAGCTATTACGGCGGAACAGGAAATGAAGAATTGAATTTTTTAAATATTGACTTTACTCAGAAGTTATTGTTTGCAGGTTCCGCGGCATCAGCCAATTTATCAGACAACGGTTGGCAATCTGCATTGAATGGCGGACAAGACGGTTGGTTTGGAAAGTTAGAGGATTGTCCCAATCCATATATCACCATTGCTTATGATGGAGATGTAGAGTTTTGTGAAGGCGAGTCTATCATGTTGGGTGCTGGTGGTGCAGACTGGTATGTTTGGAGCACAGGGGACACCATTCCTTTTATCAATGTAGAAGAAACTTCAGACATCACCTTGCGCGGCATATTGAATGGTTGCCAGGGCATTTCATTGCCTTTGCACATTGAAGTCAAACCAGTCCCTGAAGTAGAAATCATTGCCTCTGGTTCAACTACTTTTTGTCCAGGTGATGTGATTAGTATGGAATTGTATCCGTCCATATCGCCAGATTCATTGATTGCCTATTGGGAGTGGAATGATGGTACGCAAAATGAGATTCAATATATCGAGGCTGAAGGTGAATGGTCGATACAAGTCACCGCCATCAATGGATGTGATCGCGATGCCTCTGTGACCATTGCTTTTGCTGAAATGGAGGAAATCGTAATGGCAGTACCCAATGAGGCGTTGTGCATTTCTGATGCACCCATGCAAATGATAGGTTATCCTTTTGGAGGAACGTTTATCAGCAGCACCGGAATGGGAATCGATGGTACTTATTTTGATCCAGCCCAAGCTGGTGGTGGAATACATATCGTGCATTACGAGTTGGACGATGGCTCAGGTTGCCCCAATATAACGGATCCTATAAGCATTGAAGTATTGTATGCCCCCACTGAGTTGTTTATCCCAAGTGATACCATTTGTGTGGATGCTGATCCAATGTTGATGATGGGTTTGCCCATAGGAGGTTTCTACACAGGATTGGGTGTTTCAGGATCTAATTTCTACCCCAACTTGGCCGGTCCAGGTTGGCATGAAGTATCCTATAATTACATTGACCCCCAAGGCTGCGACAATCGTGCATTCCAGAGTATTTATGTTGATCCATGTGGTTTTGTATTACAACAAGACGAAGTTCAGATTCGCGTTTTCCCTAACCCAGCCACTGATGTCCTAAACATCAAAGCTGAAGGACTTTTATCTGCACCATATTATCTGGTGAACATGCAAGGGAAAGTGGTGCTGGAAGGGGTGTTGCAAAATTCGGAATTATTGGATATTTCGAAACTTGAATCCGGGTTGTACCGTATCATCCTATATTCGCAAGAAGAAATATCAACTCTGCCTTTTGTTAAAGAATAGATTCCATATCGTTTGTTTTGCTTCCTTGATGGCTGTTTTTATGGCATCATGGTCGGGTTGTAAACCCAACACCGGTGGTCCAGACGATGGTGATCCAGGTACAGACAATCCAACAGATCCGGAACCAACTTCGAATCAAGCGCAGGTCAATTTTATTTGGATGTCTACAACGGACCCAACCCTGAACGCCATGGTGGGAGCCATTTTGGAAATCTATGATCAGGAAGGCAACCTAATGAGCATGGGAGTAGATGTGCGTTCAGGAACGGATGTGGTTTTTGATTGGAATCCAGGAGTTGTATTCAACGTTGGAAAGACCTATCAATTCAAATTAAAAAATCCATTAGGAAACGTTGTGTATACCGGGACATTAGATCAAGATGTAGCAATTGACCAAGACGAGTTTGCGCTCGTAACCAGTAAGTGCATTTTCTTTCTTCAACTTTCTTGGAAAATTGCCTAATATTTCAGCGAACATTCCGTTTACCTTTGTGTTATTGGTAAATAGAACTTTTCGTAATGACCGAATATAAAGCTGGCCCCCTGTTATCACAAATCTTGGAACCCAAAGACCTGAAAGAGAAGGTCAAGGAAAAAGATTTACCCCAATTGTGTCAAGAGTTACGTCAATACATTGTTGACATCGTTTCTGAAAAAGGCGGTCATTTTGGCGCCAGTTTGGGCGTAGTGGAAATGACTGTCGCACTTCATTATGTTTACAACACCCCTTATGATCAATTGGTTTGGGATGTTGGGCATCAAGCTTACGGGCACAAGATTTTAACGGGTAGAAGAGACCTATTTCATACCAATAGAAAATACAAGGGAATCTCAGGTTTCCCAAAGCGTTCAGAAAGTCCCTTTGACACCTTTGGTGTTGGACACAGCTCCACGTCCATATCTGCAGCAGTGGGAATGGCGGTAGCATCAAAGATCAAAGAAGAGAAAGATAGGAATGTAGTAGCTGTCATTGGTGATGGCGCGATGACTGCAGGGTTGGCTTTTGAAGGTTTGAACCATGGAGGCATCACAGATTCAAATATTTTGGTTGTGTTAAACGACAACTGCATGAGTATCGACCCCAATGTGGGTGCACTCAAAGAGTATTTGACAGACATCACCACCAGTCACACATACAACAAAGTGAAAGATGATGTGTGGCAATTGTTGGGCAAAGTGAGCAAGTTTGGTCCCAATGCCCAAGCCGTTGCACATAAAATCTCAGAGGCGCTCAAAGGGTCATTGATCAAAGAGAGCAATTTGTTTGAGTCTCTGAAATGGAGGTATTTTGGTCCAATCGATGGACACGATGTGAATCACATGGTGAAGGTGATGGAAGATTTGAAAGATATTCCTGGCCCAAAAATATTGCATTGTATTACAAAAAAAGGAAAGGGGTATGCGCCAGCTGAAGCGGGTTCTCCAACCACTTGGCATGCCCCAGGAATCTTTAATAAGGAGACGGGTGAGATAGTCAAGGTGGTTCCAAAAAATCCTCAACCGCCCTTGTATCAAGATGTGTTTGGACACAGCATTATCGAATTGGCTGAGAAGAACGAGAAAATCGTGGGAGTTACACCAGCGATGCCATCAGGAAGTTCATTGAAGTTCATGATGGAAGCCATGCCCAAGCGTGCGTTTGATGTGGGTATTGCAGAGCAACACGCAGTGACATTTAGTGCAGGGATGGCCACGCAAGGTTTGGTTCCATTTTGCAACATCTACAGTTCATTCATGCAGCGCGCTTTTGATCAAGTGCTTCACGATGTAGCGATTCAAAATTTGAACGTTGTTTTTTGTTTAGATAGAGGCGGTTTGGTAGGTGCTGATGGACCTACGCATCATGGCGCTTATGATTTGGCCTACATGCGATGTATTCCCAATATGGTGGTGTCATCGCCCATGAATGAGCAAGAGCTTCGAAATTTGATGTACACTGCACAAATGGAGAATATGGGGCCCTTTACCATTCGTTACCCCAGAGGAAATGGAGTCATGACCGACTGGAAGACACCATTTGAAGAAGTGAAAGTGGGGCAAGGCAGACGATTGAAAAATGGTTCTGACATTGCATTCCTTTCTTTGGGACCTATCGGTAATTATGTGACCAAGGCCATGGCAGCCTTGGAGCAGAATGGGGTGAGTGTCGCGCATTATGACATGCGTTTTGTGAAACCCATTGATGAGGTTATGCTGCACGAAGTTTTTGGAAAATTCAAGCACGTTATTACCGTCGAAGATGGGTGCATTCAAGGAGGCATGGGATCTGCAGTTTTGGAATTCATGGGCGATAATGGATATGCCAGTCGCGTTAAGCGTTTGGGTATTCCGGATAAGTATATTGAGCATGGCACACAAGATGAATTGTATGCAGAGTGCGGTTTTGATGTCAATGGAATGATTGCTGCGGTGAACGAGATGTTGGAGTTGTCTATCGCTGTTCAAACGGCTTAAAAATGGAAATTGTCAATCGCGTTGCGGGAAGTGGATTGATTACGATTGACCTCCAAGAGTTGGTGGATCAAGCCATATTTGAATGCATCGATATCAGACCTGCTTTGTGGCAAGGATTGGCGTTGAGAGAGGCCGATTTAAAATCGTTCACAGAAGATTTGGTTCAACAAGATTTCAGTAGTAAAATACTTTGGTTAGATGTTCCAAATGATATTGTCGTGCCCCAATGGGCATACATTTGGATGCAATCCAAGTTGTATGAAAAGTCAAAAGGTTTTTTTCTTGGGCCATTGATTGAGGCGCAACGGTCTTTTCTAAAAAGCCATGTCATGCATCTCCAAGAAGCGGACTGGTTGGGAAAACGTGTAGTGATCAAAGGGTGTACAGATCATCGGGTAACGCCGGAGGTTCAGATGATGTTGGTGAATCGCTTATTGCCTTGGGTCAAAAGTTTGATGTATGGTGAACCGTGTTCTACGGTCCCATTGTTTAAGCGGTGATTGCGTCCGCTGCCTTTTTTTACAATTATTATCCTAATTTCAAATGTTCTATGCGAATTGTATTCAATTACAAATGTTCTTATTTCGCTTGTGTATCAACAAATGTTCCGTTTTTATATGCTTATATGCACCTTATATGTTTCTTTTTTTTGAAATTCATTTGATATAATGTTGTTACATGAAACAACAAATATTTTTAGAATCCGACCAAATTTACAGGGTAACTTGGGTCGCACCGATGGATGGTATGTTCTACAACCAACTGGAAAGTCAATCATTGAACGCTGAGTACCTTCAGGAGCAATTGGAAGGTGCTGGACAGCTGCTGGGATGGGTTATGGTACCTGGTCAATGTCATATTTTAATACAACTGAGGACAATGAGAAAAGGCGAAGGTGTCTTGGTTTTTTCTGAAAAGATAAAAATGATTTTTGGCTTGGCTTTCTTTTTTGAGACAGATCGTCGTTACAGTGCCAGGTGGGTAACGCCAAAGTTTTTATCATGCCCTGCTTATGGGGTGGCGCG
>CAMCTV010000035.1 GCA_945878635.1 Chryseobacterium gleum
ATAAGTAGTCTCAGTCTTACCATTTTGAAAAGCCAACATAGCCATACCACCATAGTAACCTTGTAGACGTGTTGTACCTCTTCTCTTCTCGATACCACCAGCGATACCAATGAAACTACCTGAAGATTTCACATCGTCGAAAGCACCAATTGAATCCAAACTAGCAACTTGTGATGTGGCAGAACCCATTCCAATGCGCAAAGCAGCACGATAAGCTGTGTTGTCATTGATGAACAACTTACCAGTAATCATGTTGGCATCGTTAGAAAAATCAAATGACATTCCATTGTCTGATGAATTGTTCAACATGTTTCCAAAATAACCTAATGCTGAAGATCCATCAATTCCAATAGACCAGTCACCTGATTGTGGAAGATAGTTCTCTCCTTTTTTTGAAGTAAGCTGTGCATTCATTGTGCCTGCGCCTACTACCATTGCAATAATTGCTAATGTTTTTTTCATAATTAATTGTTTTTGAGTTTACCCGAAATTGATTTTTTTCTTTTAATCTTATGGCAAGTCTCGCAATAGTAATGAACAACAAAAAGTTAATTCATTGTTTTTCAGTGCCTTTTATGGAGCAACGGAGAGAGGAAAGTCGTTAAAAGAATGAGACCACCACCCAAGTAAAATCCAAAACTCATGAATTCAGACTGCCCATATAGCCACAGGGCCAACAAAATGGAATACACAGGCTCCATGTTGATGGCCATGGCACAAACAAAAGGACTGATGTGGCGCATAACTGCAATGCTAGCGATAAATGGAAAAGAGGTTGCCACTATCCCCAAGATGAAAAGCAACGATAAATTCTTTGAATTCAGTAAATCTGTTTGAAAGCTTTCATTGTTATTCAAAATAATGTACAAAAACACCACTGAGCAAGCCACAGCCATTTCCACCAATGCCATTTGATTGCTATTCACAGACCTTACCAACCTTGCATTGATGGCTGAAAAAGTGGCGGATAGAAAAGCGGCTAACAAACCCCATAAGATTCCAAGGGTGTAACGGGTCTCGAAATTAAAAATAAAAACCAATCCAACCACGGCCACACTGCCCAAGGCCATTTCTCGCCAATCCCATCTCTTGGCCATTATCCAAGGCCCAACCAATGAAACAAAAATAGCATTGGTGCTCAACACCGTTAATGCAGTACTGATGTTGGACACCTTGATGGCCGTAAAAAAAGCGATCCAATGCATGGCAATAAAAAGTCCTGCGATGATCAATCCCGCAGAGTGCCTGAGTGATATGGTTGCCCATTGTTTTTTATACAATACCCACAACGCAATTCCGCCAAACGCAATAAGGGTTCGCCAAAAAACCAAGGGAACAGCAGATAATGTAATCTCATGCCCAAGTATTCCGGTAAAACCCCAGATAAACACAATAAAGTGCAATAGATACAGGGCGCTACTTCTGGTCATTGTTGTGCTCAATGTCCACTACTCCACCGGAAACAATGTACTTCATAACATCAACAGCACTCTTGTCGATGGGTTTGATGTTCTTTACAGGAACAATAAGCAAGTGACCAGAAAAACTATAACTCATTGGAAAGTAAACCCCTACTTTCTCTTTGATATTTCCCAACTCCTGAAGGTCCTCATCCGTGATGAACCCAATGGCTTCTAAATCATTTTGGTCACTCAATTTAACCAAGACGGGCTGATTAAAAGCTTTCTTTTGTCCGACAAATGCGCCCAATAAATCAGTGATGCTTTTGTAAATGGTTTTAATCAAAGGGATGCGATCCAATAATTTATTGAACCAAAATTTCAGGGTGTCATTGATCAACTTGGATCCCAAATATCCCAGCACCGCCAAAAACAAAAGCAACATTAAAATCCCCATACCTGGATAGCGGTGTTCAAATGGTAAGAGGGCGTCCAGCCAGGTGAACATCTTGTAAATCACATACCCCGTCATGATAATGGGCAAACTGATCAACAATCCGTTGAGCACGTATTGTATACACCTTTTGATAAATCGCTGTAGCATGGTACAAAATTGCATCATTTTGAGGAAGCGTTTGATTTTTTTGTGAAGGATATCACTTAAAAGTTTGAGCACCTGTGTATTTTTGAAACATGAGGAAATTACTTTTTACCCTAATTGCACTGGTGGCAGTGGTTTTTGTGCAAGCGCAAGACAATGACAACCCGGTAAAGTGGAGCTATTCTGCAAAAGCTTTGGAGAACAACCAATTTGAATTAACCTATTCGGCAAAAATCATCAAAGGATGGCACGTATATGCTTTAAAGGTTTCAAATGATCCCAAATTCATTGGTCCCATTCCAACCTCAGTTAACCTAAATCCCGACAATAAAAACTTTAAAGTGGTCTCCAATGTGAAAGATGCCAAATACATCACACACTACGACCCGAACTTTGATGCGGACTTGAATTACTATGAAAACAATGTCATTTTCAAACAAATCATTCAAGTCATTTCAGTATCTCCTTTCAAGTTGAAGGGTGTTCTAGAATACATGTCGTGTAACGACAGCCAGTGTATTTTCCCCGATCCAATCAAATTTGAAATTAGTATAGACCCAACGACCAGCACTTCCGTTTCCGAAGAACAAACACTAGAATCAAAAATAGACACCGCAGGGAAAAAGATTGTTGAATCCAACGCCAACGACCCCTTCCATTGGGATTTAGATCCCAACAAGCCCCAAGAAAATTGTCAAATAGAACAAGAAGAACAAACCATGTGGTATGCCTTTTTACAAGGTATTTTTTGGGGACTCTTTGCGCTGTTGACCCCATGTGTATTCCCTATGATTCCCTTGACCGTTGCCTTCTTTACCAAATCATCCAGCGATGGTTCCGGCAAAAGCAAAGCCGTTTTATACGGTGTTTTCATTTTCCTTACTTATGTAGCTGTATCTGTACCTTTCCACATATTCAGCTCTACCAACCCTGAAGTCTTCAATGAGTTTGCCACCAATCCTTGGATCAATATTGCTTTCTTTACGATTTTCATTGTTTTTGCTGTGTCCTTTTTTGGGTTTTATGAAATTTCACTTCCCTCCTCTTGGGCCAATAAGATGGATAACAATGCTTCTAAAATAGGCGGCATCTTTGGCGTGTTCTTCATGGCCATCACTTTGGTGATTGTTTCTTTCTCTTGCACCGGTCCCATTTTGGGTGGCATGCTGGGACAGATTTACGCCAGCAATTCGCAAGGCACCGTTGACTTCTTGGGTCTTTCGTTGTCTTTGGCGCCAACAAAACTCACCGCAGCAACAGCAGGTTTTGGTATTGCTCTTGGCCTTCCATTCGGTTTGTTTGCCTTCTTCCCCAGCTTGATGAAAAAACTACCCAAGAGTGGTGGTTGGCTAGAAGACTTCAAAGTCTCTTTGGGCTTTTTGGAAGTGGCGTTGGCCATTAAATTCATCTCCAATGCCGACTTGGTGCAACAATGGGGATTGCTGAAGCGCGAAACTTTCTTTGCTTTGTGGATCATCATAGGCCTTTTCTGGACACTATACTTGTTGGGGAAATTCAAATTCAAGCCCTACCAAGGCAGCCAAACCTTATCCAGAACCAAATTCATTTTTGCCGTCATCATCGGTACATTTACCGTGCGCATGATTCCTGGTGTAATGCCCCCCAATGAATTGAACAAATTCGCATTTCTAAGCGGCTTCCCTCCTCCCTCTTCTTATTCATACTACCAACATGAATCCGAGTTTAAAATTTACAGAGATTTGGAAGAAGCGGTGGCCGCTGCCAAGAAAGAGAACAAACCCATCTTCATTGACTTCACTGGTTGGGCCTGTGTGAACTGCCGAAAAATGGAAGAGACCGTGTGGATTGATCCTGTGATTTCAGAAACTTTGAAGGATAAGTACATCATGGTGTCCTTGTATGTTGATGAAAAGATAGAGCTACCTAGCGATCAACAAATGGTTTACAAGACGCATGATGGTCGATTAAAAGAGATCAAAACCGTTGGAAACAAATGGGCCACCTTGCAGGCCGAGACCTTCCAAAATCAGGCACAACCTTTTTACGCAGTGATTTCAGCGGACAGCACCTTGTTAATTCCAACGGAAGATTACAATCCTGATGTGAACGAATACAGCAATTGGTTAAATTGCGGCATCGATGCACACAACAATTGGAAAAACGCGAAAGAGAATCGCTAGGTTATTTTTGCTATTCCTGAGCACACTATTTTTAAGCTCAGGATTATTGTCTCAAAAGACAATTGTTAAAGGACGGGTGATTGATCAATCCAATCAGTTGGCTATCCCTTTTGCTCCCGTATTTTTTGTTGGTACAAAAACAGGTGTCACAACCGATTTGGACGGATATTTTTCTCTTGAAACATACTACAGTTCAGATACGCTGGCCTGTTTGATGGTGGGATACAATCCCTTTAAAGTCAAAATCCAACAAGGAAAGTCACAGACCATTAACATGTCATTGTTCCCGAATACCCAAATGACTGAGTTGGTGATCAATGCCAAAGACCTTGAAGACCCTGCCATTGCCCTAATCAAAAAAGTACTGAACAATAAGAAAATCAACAACAAGGAAAAGTTGGATGCCTATGAATATGAGGCCTACAACAAGGTTGAGTTTGACCTCAATAATATCAAAGATGAATTGGGGGATAAAAAAGTTTTGCGATCCGTTGAGTTTATTTTTGATCAGATTGATACCACCGCGGAGAAAAACTATCTGCCCATTTTCATGACCGAGAGTTTGTCTGACTTTTATTTCAGGAGAGAGCCAAAATTCTCGAAAGAAATCATCAAAGCGGCCAAAGTGAGCGGGGTAAAAAATGAAAGCATCAATCAATTCTTGGGCGACATGTACCAGAATTTCAATGTCTATCAAAATGATTTAAACGCCTTTAACAAGAGTTTTACCAGTCCTATTGCCAGTTATTGTTTGGGCTTTTATGATTACACCATTTTGGATACCGTTGTCATGGATGGCAAATATTGTTATGAAGTGAAATTTGCGCCCAAGCGCAGACAGGAGCTATTATTTGAAGGGACTTTATGGATCAATGACACCTCTTATGCACTGAAAAAAATTGAGGCCGCCATCACCGAATCTGCCAATATCAATTGGATTAAACACTTCAAAGTGGCGCAATACTTTGATGAGGTAGAGAAAGAGGTATGGATGATGACGGGAGATGAATTGTTGGTGGATTTTAATTTGTCCGATAAAAAAATGGGCATGTACGGACGGAAAAAATCGTCTTACAAAAATTTCATCATCAATCAAAAACGACCAACTGAATTTTTTCAAGGTTATACGGATGTCATTGTAGCAGAAGGAGCTTCGGATCATGATGACACCTTCTGGGATGAGCATCGGCATTTAAAACTCACCAAGGACGAGAAGGAAATTTACAAGATGGTGGACACACTGCAAAACATTCCACTATTCAACTCGGTGGTCAACATCATCAACCTGTTTATCAATGGTTACAAGGTCATCGGTAAATTTGAATATGGCCCCTATTACACCACCTATAGCTACAACCCCATTGAGGGCAACAGATTCAGAATAGGAGGGAGAACCAGCAATGAATTTTCCAAACGCATCATGTTTGATGGCTATGCAGCTTATGGATTGTTGGATGAGCAATGGAAATATGGAGGAGGTTTCCTCTGGGTAATCAATAAAAATCCGCGTTTCGCCATTGATGTTCACACCAAGCAAGATGTGGAACAAATTGGTCAAAGTACGGGGCAATTGCGAACAGACAACGTGCTTACGTCGTTATTCAGAAGGAATCCTGCCAACAAACTCACCATGGTCAATGAGTATTCCATGTTCATGGAAAAAGAATGGGTTCATGGTATTTCGAATAAACTCATTTTCAAACACAGACAATTGCAGCCGATTGGAGGATTTTATCAATTCATTGAACCTTCTTTCAAATCATTGGTCCCCAATATTACCAGTGCGGAGATGACACTTTCTCTGCGGTGGGCTTACAAAGAAAAATACATTTATGGAGAATTTGAACGTTTCAGTATTGGCAGCAATTGGCCCATTGTGGAATTTGCCTATACCCGAAGTATCTCTGGACTTTTTGGTGCAGAATACAACTATGAACGTGCGCAAGTTACCTTAAAAGACAAATGGAAATTTGGGCCTTTTGGTTACATGGACATCTCTAGCCAAGCAGGAAAAATTTATGGACAGCTGCCCTTTCCTTTGCTGATGATGCACCAAGGTAATGAAACTTTTTTCTATGATGAGACTTCATACAACACCATGAACTTTTTTGAATTTGTTTCTGACCGCTGGGTCAATTTGTGGGCTACCTACCATGCGGAAGGATTGTTTTTAAATAAAATCCCTTTGTTGCGAAGATTAAAGTGGCGAGAAGTGGCCAGCATGAAAGCAGTAGTAGGCGGTTATGATATCAGGAATGATGCTTTTATGCAACGGGATTGGAACAGTGACGGGAAAACCGACGTTTATACTTTGACAAAACCATTTTTTGAGACCGCCTTGGGCGTTGAGAATATATTCAAGGTATTGCGCGTAGACATGGTTTACCGATTGTCTTATCTGGATCATGCAGATATTTTCAAAGTAGGATTGCGCGCCAAAGTTCAATTCACATTCTAACCTTATCTTAGCGCCGTGAAATTATCCGCAAACAATATCGTCAAACAGTACGGCAGTCGCATCGTTGTGAATGGCGTCTCTTTTGAAGTGAACCAAGGAGAGATTGTTGGATTATTGGGACCCAATGGAGCAGGAAAAACCACCAGCTTTTATATGGTGGTAGGATTGGTAACTCCTGACTCCGGTGAAATATTGTTGGAACAACAAAACATCACCAAGGAGCCTATGTTTCGGAGGGCACAATTGGGTGTTGGATATCTTCCCCAAGAGGCATCTGTTTTCAGAACACTCAGCGTAGAAGACAACATTAAAGCAGTTCTTGAACTTACCCCTTTGAGCAAAGCGGAACAATCAGAAAAATTAGAATCTTTGCTAGAAGAGTTTGGTTTAACTGCCCGGAGAAAATATGTCGGCAGCCATCTTTCTGGCGGTGAAAGGCGCAGAACGGAGATTGCACGCGCATTGGCCACCAATCCAAAATTTATTCTTTTGGACGAGCCCTTTGCTGGTGTCGATCCCATTGCTGTGGAAGACATCCAGCGCATTGTGGAGCAACTCAAAACCAAAAACATAGGCATTTTAATTACCGATCATAATGTGCAGGAAACCTTATCCATTACAGATCGAGCCTATCTCCTGTACGATGGAAAAATTTTAAAATCAGGTACTGCTGAAGAATTGGCCGCTGATGAAATTGTCAGAAAAGTCTATTTGGGACAAAACTTTGAGTTGAGAAGGAAGGGGTAGTTTAGATCAACTACAAAAACCGAATCCTCCACTCCTTGGGATAATGATTGGACACCCTACCTTTTACCATTTTAACCCAAGCCAAATCAAAACCACTCCATTGTACTATATGCCAACCACTCAATGTGCTATCCTCGATTCTCAGATCTTCACCGCGCAAAATACGAAGTGCTTCATCGTTCTCTATGGTTAAACGGGGTATTTCCACATTTACATTACCTCCCAATATCAATCCTTGATGCGGCGTGAAAACTTGCTTATTTAGCACCCCTACTTGAACACCAATCTGAACCATCTTGGCCACAGGTAAGACATCTTCTGGCTGAATCTGCGTGTAGAAAACCTCTCCCTTTCCATTTTGCCAATAACGTTGAATATTGTTATCTTTAACAAAAGGAATCAACGACGACCAATCGCGTTTATGCAGGAGCTGCCAAAACGACTCATTGGCCAACTTAACTCTTCCTGCACTTGCATGCATTGGTTTCTGCAATACGCAACAAAAAAATCCCTCACCCATTGATTGGTGGGGTAAAAATCGCCAAGCCGAAACACCTTCGATTTGAATATGATTGGCCTCCTTGGGCATCACCAGCGGCTGATAACCATGCATTCCAAAATCTTCAATACACATCGAAACAATGTCTTGGTTTTCCTCTTCAGAGAAAGTACAAGTAGAATAAATCAAAACACCCCCTGGAGCCAATAAGCGATAAGCTTCTTGAACCAAGGTTGTCTGTATACCCGCGCATTTGATTACCTGTTCTGGTGTCCATTCAGACCGAGCATTGGGATCTTTTCTGAACAATCCCTCACCACTGCATGGCGCATCCAACAGGATCAAATCCCAGCGCTCATCTCCTTTAATCTGTGTCACATCTGATTGCAAAACCACTGCATTGGTGATGCCCCATTTCATGATATTTTCCTGCAGTACTTGATTTCGCTTGGAATGAATCTCATTGGCATATAGGACACTATCCTTGTCCAAATTTTCATGCAACAGAATGGTCTTTCCGCCAGGAGCAGCACACAAGTCAAGGACCATTTTGACACTCTGTTGTTTAGCAATTTGACGAACCAGTGAGCCAATCACCATTGAGCTGCTCTCTTGGGGATAATATCGTCCCAAATGAAACTGGGGATCAGTGGTGAACTGAGGACGTGATTTGAGAAAAAAACCGTTGTCATAATGAACAACAGGAAGTGACCTCAATTGCTCCAAGGCATTCCCCTTGGTATGCACAGAAACATGAGGTATGTGATCAATGGCCTCAATAAAAGCATCTGCATCCTCCGGAAACTGTTCTTGAATGCGCTGAATAAAAAGTGGATGTAAAGCTGTCATTGAATGCATTTATTTATCTTTCCTTGGCGCCTGTCGTTTGTTCCTTCCCAATATAGAATCTCTGTTGGATCGATTCTCGATGCGCTCTTGCTTTCGCTCATTTTGTTGACCATCTCTCTCCCCGCGTCTTTGGTCACGCTTCTGAGAAATAGTATCCTTCTTTTCATCCAGCCATTTCCGCACAGACCTATCTCTTTGTGGTGCACTATCATCAAATAGTGCTTTCCATTCCTTGTCATTTTCAACTGAAAATTGCAAATTGTTCACGGGGCCTTTCATCGAAATGAAAAACTTTTTTCCATCTTCGGTTGGCGCCTGATTGGGATCACGCAACAACAAATCACGGGCATGAAAGCCCATCAAATAATCCATCTGGTTATCAAAGGTGTGGTTGGCTTTAAATACCATATTCAACGCCGATGATTTGATTTCCATCCATGGTATCTCAATGGTCTGATTGGCAATGGAAATGGTATTTCTCAATTTCTCAAACTTCACCCATGAAAGTTTCTTTGCCAACAAATCTTCATCCACCAACGGTGCAATCCACCTGTTCTTTTTCAGGTAGCCCGCGACATCCTCCAATACCGACCAATGGATAATTTCACCATTGCTGACATCCATTGAAATAACCCCATTTACAGAAGATATATCTAACTTTAAATCATTGCTCAATTCAAATTCCAATTCTACTTCTGCATCTATCAACCCTTTTAATTGATCTGACTTTATCGCTGTTTGTCCAAAATCATTGAACAAATTCATGAGCTTGGGAAGATTCACCCGCTCTACATCGGCATTGACATCCACTTCCCATTGCTGTGATTTCTCATTAGCGAACAGTTCCAAAGCGCCTTTCAATTTGCCATCTGCAATTTCCCACTGAAATCCATTTGCTTTAATCAATCCCTCTTGAACGGATAGATTGGTCTTGAAATTCTTTGCCTCAAATTGCTTGTAGTCAAACTCATTCACCTCACATTGCAATTCAAGATTGGAAAAAGACGGCAGACCAAAACCTGAACCTTCTGTTTGAAGAAAATCTTCACCTTGAATGTGATTGCTTTTCAACACAACAGAAGCATCAATACCCCGATCTGGATTGAGCATCCAAGCCACTGCTTGATGCCATTTTCCAGTGATGTCAATGTCTGAATTTTGATACTTGGCAATACATTGATGAAGGATGGCATTGTCTTCATGCAATTGCAATAGGGCTTGGACATCGCGAACCGGATGCGGCATGGCATGCCATTGAAACTCCTCCGCTTTGATGGAAACATTGCCATCCGCCTTCCAATCTTCCCAACGCCAAACACTGTCCTCCGGATTCCACTCCCCTGTAATATTCGCTTTAAAATCCAACTGACCATTGGACTTCAACAAAGAATCCCACTTCAAAAAATCTACTACCTCTTGGATACCAGAATGCATCTCAACATCCAAATCCAAATGGGGCCTCATCGTGTTCTTGATTTCACCTTGAATCTTCCATTGGCCATTGGCCAAAGTGGCATTGAGTTGATTCACCTTCCAAATGTCTTGTCCACCCTTCAAGTCATAACTGAGCTGCAAATTGACGTTTCCCAATTCAACCCCTGAATTGGGTTCTTTGACAGATCCCTCTTGCCAACTCAATGAAGCCGTAATGTTTGGACTTTCCCAATGCCCTTCTATCAAACCTTTCATTTGAAAAGTACCCACAGGCTCGTAGGAACGCAGAATATCTGAAATCCAACCCGGCATGTTGCTCACCCAATGTTGCACTTCCACATTGTTTGCATTTACCTGAACATGGCATTGCTCCCTCTCGAAATCAATCCATCCATCTCCCTGTATGGGCGCGTCCAAAGCTTCCAACTCAATCTGATTCAAACTCAATATGCCCTTTGTTTGATTGTAAGATACTTCCCCTGAGCACTCAAATGGCAAATGAGATAAGATCTGTCTGCCTTCCGATGATACCCCTTCACAAATACCTTGGGCCTTCATGGACAGGTTGGACTCAATGGCTGAAAAATCACCTTTCAATCTCAAGTTGTCCCAAAAAACAACTTGATGGTACCGGTTTTTTTCATCTTGAAAACTCCACTTCACCTCTTTGAAAATGATGTGTTCCAATCGCATGGATACATCAGTAACTTCTGAATTGTTTTTCTTAAAAATATCCCAATTGGGCCGACCCGCGCGATCCTTTCTCATATTTACCTCACCCTCAATCAACTTTAATTGGTGAACATGATAATCGCCTTTCCATGCATCAATCCAGTTGAAAGCAATAGAGAATTGCTCAACAGCTATGAACTCTTTTTTATGGTCTCGCGCATCCGTAATTTCCAATTTCTGAAAATTGATGGCCAACAATGGAAATGAAGTCCAAATGGAAACATCAATATCTTGGTAAGAAACGGGCACTGTAAGATCCTGTTTTAAAACTTCCAACGCTTTTGAAATAATATCGTCTCGATACACCCAAACGAAAGCAGACAATACTGTTAGGAGCAGTGTAACAGCGCCGAAAACCAGCATCAACCAACGCAAACCTTTCTTTGCTCTTTCCTGCATGTAACGAAGGTATACAAAGGATCAACAAGCAATCAATAATCACCTGTGAATTGAACACAAAACAATGTTAATTATCCGCCTTAGAAACAGAGCGCCAGAGCAAGTTCACCATGAGCCAACAGAATAAACTTCCAGTTGTTAAGACAGTCAAGAAAATCCCGAGGACAGACATTGAATCTACCGCAATGGGATAACTTTCCACCACAGCACCTTCCATTGTCACCAAACCACAAGTAATTTGTAGCCAACAAATGAGCAATCCCAATGCCACACCAAACAATGCACCTATGGCGTTTATTAGCACACCTTGTAAAATAAAAATTCGCTTGACCATCTCTCTGGTCGCTCCCATCGCTTGAAAAACGAACATGTCCTGGCGCTTTTCTATCATCATCATGGATAATGAGGCAACAATGTTGAAGCAGGCAATCAACAAAATGAAAAATAAAATGGCAAAGGTGGCCCACTTCTCAGACTGGGTTGTTTTATAAATCAACGCGTTCTTCTCCATTCTGCTCACCACCTTCAGACCTTTTTGAGTCAGCTCACCACTCCATCTTTCCTGAAAATCAAGCAACTCATTCTCATCCTTCAAAAACAATTCCACCGCAGTTACTGAATCCGGTTTCTCCAACAACTTCCTTGCGTTGTACAATGGGACAAAAATATACTTCACATCCAACTCTGCGTTGGCTGAAAAGACTCCAGCGTTGTACACATCCATTGTCCTAAAAGCATCCTCTTTGTATCGGGATAATTTCCGTCCAGGTATTGGCGCCCTGATGGCATAGCGCTGGCCAAGGCCTTCTTCCACTGCCATTCGCAGCTCACCGCAAACTCCCAAACCAGGCACTACCTCAACATGGGTTGTATCTTCCAGCACAAATCTCCCCATTCGCAAGAGTTGATCCATTCCACTGTTTTTGCCATAAGTTGTGCTCACACCTTTCATGGTTACTACAGCATCTGCATCACCATAATGGATCCAAACATCGTTCTCAACGATAGGTTCTGTCGCTGCCAACTTACCCTCTTCTGACCATTGCGCCATGGGCAAATCATTCTCGCTAAAAAACTTATTGTTGACGTGTTGCACCACAAGTGGCGCATCGAAATGAGCAAAAAGGTCATCCACCAATTTCTCGATACCATAAAATGCAGACATCACCAAAACCATTGCGGCGGTAACAAAAGCCACAACAACAGCAGAAATGATAGAAATGAGATGTATAATCCCCTTGGACTTCTTTGAAACCAAATAGCGATAAGCAAAGAAAAATTCCAAGCGCATATTACTTCCAGGCCTTGACAATCAACCCTGTTCCTTTTGGATTATGCACCCTAACATCCAATGCATTAAAAACAAATGCAAAAGGATAGGTTGCCAAATAATACAACGGAAGGATGATGAAAAATAAAGAGGTCTTGTTTAGCATGAGCATTGGATACTTCATGCTCAAAAGCCATGAAATCCTTCCCCACCTGCCGTAGGAAAACTGAATATCCCATTTGGAAAAACCTGCTGTTTTCAGCTTGTTGGCCATGTCATCAACACCGTAACCATCTCTCACATGTTCTTCGATAAAACTGGTCTCCCCATCATCATGAACGTCACTACCTCCTTGATCAGAAGGGGTTGATATGAGGAGCATTCCTCCTTTCTTCAGACTTTGACAATAATTGGTCAACACTTGAACATCTTCCTCAATGTGTTCCATTACATCGACACAAAGTACCAAATCATATTTCTCAGGACGAACAAACGCAGTGAGGTCACCGGTTTGAAAATGAACATTGGAAATATTGACTTTTTTAAAAAAACCATCGCAATCGGCTACTTGCTCATCCTTCAAATCAACAGCATCAATGTTCTGATAATTCAAAGATTTGGTCATGCGATAAGTATACTGACCGAATCCAAAACCCGCGTCCAAGACTTGAACAGAATGAGTTTGCGTTCCTTTCCATTGACGCAATACCCTTTGAATGTGCCAAGAACGCAATAACAAAAGGTCCAACAATTGATAAAACAAAACACGTGTCCAAGTAGCGGTATTAAAAACCACACCCAGCTTTCTTTTGATGGGATCGTAATGCATGTTACTTTTTCAATAATCGGTCAATCTCAGCAGAATAGTCCAAAGAATCATCAATAAAAAACTGAAGTTCCGGAACCTTGCGCATCTGTTTTGCAACCACACCAGCCAAATAATGACGAATAGTGGCATTCTTTTCTTTCATGAATTCCATCACCTCTTCCCTCTTTTCTGGCGGAAAAACGGACACATAAACTTTGGCATAACCCAAATCAGGGCTTACCCTAACCAATGTTACCGTCACCAAAACTCCGGGAAACCATTCCATACCATTGCGTTGAAAGCTTGTGGAAAGCTCCTTTTTGATCAAAGCTGAAAATTTTTCTAAGCGCACTCCTGCCATGTTCCAAAGGTAGCCAATGTAAACTAGAAATTACCACTAAATTTGGACCATGTTAAAAATCAGAAGGGGACAACAAAAAGATTTACCTCAAGTTTTATCACTCATACAAGAATTGGCTTTGTATGAGAAGGCACCCCATGAAGTAACCAATACCGTGGAAGCCATGGAAAGAGACGGATTTGGACTTAATCCCAAATACTTTTTATGGGTGGCTGAAATGAGTGAAAAAATAATAGGCATTGCCATTTGTTACACCCGGTATAGCACCTGGAAAGGACCAATGCTTTATCTAGAAGACATTGTGGTTACTGAAAAAGAGCGCGGGAAAAAAGTAGGTCATCAACTGATGAGCACCGTCATTCAATTTGCAAAAGAACAAGAGTACAATGGTTTGATTTGGCAAGTGCTGGAGTGGAACGAACCCGCCATTAGATTCTATAAAAAATATGATGCTCATTTTGATGGGGAGTGGTTCAACGTCAAATTAAATAAAGAACAATTACAGCAATTCCAATCACAAAATGCAAGTATATAAATTTGGCGGGGCCAGTGTCAAAGATGCAGCGGCCATCAAAAATGTAGCTCAAATTGTCTCGACAATTCAGGAGCCGTTGTGTGTTGTTGTTTCCGCTATGGGCAAAACGACCAATGCATTGGAAAAACTGCACATTCAGTGGTTTCATGACCAGCCATATGAGGAAACCCTAAAGTTCATCACCGACTTTCACCAATCCATTTCTACGGCGTTGGAAATGGAAAACAATGCATGTCTTTGGTCTCAGCAAATTGAATCATTGAGGCTCAAGCTTGGCAACACCGACAAAGATTCCTTTGATACCAGTTATGATCAGATTATTCCATTTGGAGAAATTATTTCCACTTCTCTTTTGCACGATTACTGGAACAAAATTGCATTGAATCACCAATTCATCATGGCCACTGATTTTGTCATCACGGACAACCTTCACCGTGAATCCAGGGTGCAGTGGGAGGCCACCCAAAAAAAAATAATTGGCTTAAAAAACAACGCCGATATCATACTTACTCAAGGTTTCATTGGCTGCACTGAAAAAGGTGAATGGACCACTCTGGGCAGAGAAGGAAGTGACTATACCGCTTCCATTTTTGCACATTGCTTGAACGCCACACAACTTACCATTTGGAAAGATGTACCTGGCATGCTTAACGCTGATCCAAAGAAACAGGCGGATGCTCAAATCATTGAAAAAATATCCTATCAAGAAGCCATTGAATTGGCGTATTACGGAGCGAGTGTCATTCACCCCAAAACCATTCAGCCACTAGAATCTAAAAACATCACCTTGCGCATTGCCTCCTTTGTGAATCCACAATTGCCAGGCACATTGATAGGACACTTTCCAGGATTGCAGTATCCCAGCTGCTACATTGAAAAAGAAAACCAAACCTTGATTTCCATCTCCACCAAAGACTTTTCTTTTGTTATAGAAGACAACATCGTTGAAATATTCAATCAGCTTCATCACCTGGGAATCAAAGTTCAAATGATGGAGAACAGCGCATTGAGTTTTACATTGTGCATCCAGTGCGAACCCATCAAGCTCGCGGCCTTGATGACTGCTTTGGAACACAAGTATACCATTCGGTATAATGAGGGGGTAAAACTTCTCACCATCCGTCATTACCAGGCATCGGATCTTGTACGAATGGAGAAGCAATCGGTATTAATGGAACAAAAAAACCGGACAACTGTCCGGTGGGTAATTCAGTAACTTCGAGAAGAACAATCAATATTCGTCTTCATTGAAGAAGAAATCCTCTTTGGTAGGGTAATCCGGCCAAATGTCTTCAATGCTCTCAAATACTTCTTCGTCATCCTCAATTTGCTGCAGATTCTCTACAACTTCCAATGGAGCACCAGCTCTCATGGCATAATCTATCAACTCATCTTTGGTAGCTGGCCAAGGGGCATCTTCCAAATAAGAGGCAAGTTCTAGCGTCCAATACATAGCAGTTTCTTTTTTAAGGGTTGAACGAGTTAATTTGTGCGAAAGTAAAATTTTAAGTCAAAAAAACAAGCCTTTGTGGAAATATTATTTATTTCTGTGGAATCCAACATTTCGGCGACAAGCCATTTTGCTGTAAAATCCATCGAGAAAGGGTAAAATAATAATCAGACAATCGGTTCAAAAAAATGGGGATTTCCAGTTGAATGGGATGCTGATGATTGAGCTCCCATACAGAGCGCTCAGCGCGGCGGCAAATACAACGAACGACATGGGCTTGGGCTGAGGCCATGTGCCCTCCTGGCAAAATAAAATTCTTCAAAGGAGGAAGCTGAGATTCCATTTCATCCATTGCCCCTTCCAAACGGTCGATGTCCGCTTGACCTATTCGGGGCATTTGAATTTGGTCTTCCAAACCAGGTTCAACGGCCAACCAACTGCCCAGTACAAACAATCGGTCTTGCACCCAATCGCCATTGGCATCAGCATATTGCGCATTGAGTGCGCCAATCTGTGCATTGAGCTCATCAACATTGCCATAAGCCTCAATTCGAATATTAAACTTATCCAAACGTTCAGAACCCAAGATGCCTGTAGTTCCTTGATCCCCTGTTTTGGTATAGATTTTCATGTTTTTTCTGGACTAAAAAATAATGATGCGAATATAACCCGCACTCCCTATTTTTGTAGCTATTGCAATAAGATAAAGATGACGGCGGAAAAACAAGAGCGGTATGATCGGGCCTATTTAAAAATGGCGCAAGAATGGGCCAAATTGTCCCATTGTCACCGCAAGAAAGTTGGCGCCCTGTTGGTAAAGGATGGCATGCTCATTTCAGATGGTTACAACGGAACACCCAGTGGCTTTGCCAATACCTGCGAAAATGATTTGGGAGAAACACATTGGTATGTCCTGCATGCAGAAGCCAATGCCATTACAAAAATTGCCAAATCCACCAATAACGCCAAGGATTCTACCCTTTACATCACTTTGTCACCATGCAAAGATTGTTGTAAATTAATACTACAATCCGGAATCAAGCGGATGGTTTACATAGAAGAATACAAAGACAATACAGCCGTTCACTTTTTACAAAACGCTGGAATTGAAGTAGCACAGATTGCTGAGCCCTAATGAACGAGAATACTCCACAAACCCCGTCCCCTGCGCCTTTGAGAAAAAAAATCAGGCCATCCTCAGCCCAACCATTGTATTTCGGTATGGTCCTGGTTGTTGGAATTTTAATCGGCACCTATTTGGCCGATACCAACCTCTTGACCATCAAAACTGGGGCTGAGGAGAACCCCAATAAATTGGTTAGCCTCATTGATTTCATTGAAGAAAACTATGTAGACAGTGTTGACAAGAAAATGCTCATTGAGGGCGCTATTCAATCCATACTTTCTCACCTTGATCCCCACAGCTATTACATTTCTCCTGAAGCCATTGCTGAAAGCCAAGAGCGCATGAATGGAGAATACGAAGGAATTGGAATGGAGTTCATCGTTTACAAGGACACTTTGCGTGTAGTAAAAACCATCTCCGGCGGTCCTGCAGAGCGCGCTGGACTTCTTCCCGGTGACCGCATCGTCAAGGTAGACGGCAAAGACATCTTCAAAGAAAAATTGGACAATGATAAAGTCCAAAAGATGATCAAAGGAAAATCAGGTTCTGAAGTAAAACTATCTGTTGTCAGAAAAAACAACAACAATACCATTGACATTCCAATCAAACGTGGAAACATTCCTCTCAAGAGTGTGCCAGCTTCCTTCATGGTTGACAAAGAAATTGGATACGTTAAAGTGGAAAATTTTGGTCAGAACACGTTTGATGAATTTGAATTGGCGGTGCGTCAATTGAAAAGTCAACGATGCAAAACGGTCATTGTTGATTTACGTGGAAATGGCGGAGGTCTCTTGGATCAAAGTTTCAAAATGGCCGAGTCGTTTTTGCCCAAGGAAAAATTGGTCTTATATACCAACGGGATGCATGTGGGCAAAAAACAATACTTCACTACCAAAGATGGTGAATTCAAAAACATGAATGTCGTGGTACTCGTGGATCAAGAGTCAGCCTCTGCCAGTGAAATTTTTGCTGGCGCGCTGCAGGATTGGGACAAGAGTGTTACAGTTGGAAGAAGAACCTTTGGAAAAGGTTTGGTACAACACGAGATCGAGTTACCAGACCGAAGCGCTTTCCGTTTAACCATTGCACGTTATTATACACCTACTGGTCGTTGCATCCAAAAACCATACAGCGACTCCACCAATTATTTTGATGAGTTCTCAGAGCGCTATGTCCGTGGTGAATTGTTTCATCCCGATAGCATCAAAAAAATTGATACATTGAAATTCAAAACACCCAAAGGGCGAATTGTGTATGGCTCCGGTGGAATCACACCCGAGGTTTTTGTAGCGTTGGATACCGCCAATAACATAGTTCTCAACAGTCTTTTTGGATCAGGTGTTTTGAGAGATTTTTGTTTTGACTATTTTGACAAAAATTACAACCAACTCAAAAAATACAAATCAGAAGATGACTTTATTGCTCAATTCAAAACATCCGAGCAAATGCTCAATGAGATTCTGAAATTGGCCAAAGCGAAAAAATTGAGCATCAACAACAAAGAATGGAATAGAGCCAAAGTGGATATCAAACAGCGCATCAAATCCACACTGGGTAGGTATCTCTTTGAAGACCGAACGGCCTTTAAAGTGCTATATCCAACGGATCATGAGATATTGAAGGCCATCGAAGTGGGAAAAAATTTCAATCAATTTTTGAATCCCTAACCGCCTTAAGCATGACAGGTTCCTTTACTTTATCAAAAAATGAGAGACTCAAGCGGCGCAAAAGCATTGAGATGTTGTTTGATAAAGGAAAGGCCATTAAGTATCCCGCGATCATTCTGATACACCGGAAATCAGAAGATAAAGAAGGATTGAAGGCGATGTTTACGGTTAGCAAAAGAAATTACAAGCGGGCTCATGACCGCAATCGCATCAAGCGCTTGATGCGAGAAGCTTATCGGCTGCAACGGAACTTGATAACATTAGAAGATAAAAATTATCATTTGTGCTTTACTTTCACTGGAAAGCAATTACCCGAGTACGCCTACGTTTATGAGAAGATGGGATTATTACTGAACAACCTCAATGCCCAATTAAAAGAATTGCCATGAAAAAATATTGGAACAATGCAAGTAAAATAACATTGGCTCTTGGTGTCTTCATCTTGACTACGGCAGCTTACTACAGAGACACGCTGTTTGAAGTTACCAAAAACATTGAGATTTTCACCGATGTATATCGGAATCTACAAGAGGCCTACGTGGATGAGCCGGAGCCTGGCTTCCTCATGAAAAAAGCAATAGATGCTATGTTGGCATCGCTCGATCCATACACCGTTTACTACCCTGAAAGCAGAATCGAAGAAGCAACATTTATGCAAACTGGAGCATATGGTGGCATTGGCATAAATACCAAAAGAAGAAATGAATTGGTTTTAATCACAGATGTTTATGATGGTTTTGGCGCTGACAAAGCAGGAATACGCATCGGCGACGCCATAGTAAAGATTGAAGATAAATGGATAAAAGACCTCACAGACGATGAATCGGCGATGCTCATCAAGGGGCAGCCTGGCAGCACCGTGACTTTGACTTTAAAAAGAGGGAAGACAGGATTGGAAGAAACCATCGAAGTCAAAAGAGAGTCGGTCAAAAATAAAGATGTTCCTTTTTACGGTGTTGTCCCAGAAAGCAAAACAGGTTACATCTTGTTAGAAGGATTCACACAAACAGCAGCCTCAGAAGTACGAGAGGCATTTTTAAATCTTAAAAAGCAAGACATCAGTAGTTTAATTCTTGACCTAAGAGGAAACGGAGGTGGGCTCTTGCGAGAAGCCGTTTCGATTGTCAATTTTTTTGTTCCTAAGGGTTCTCCAATTGTAGAAACAAAAGGAAGAATTGCCGAATGGAAAAACACCTACATGGCCAGTGCAGAACCATTGGATGTGAATATACCCCTTGTCGTTTTGATTGATGATCACAGTGCCTCCGCCAGTGAGATTGTCTCAGGCAGCCTTCAAGATTTGGATCGCGCTGTTATTATTGGAAAGGAATCTTTTGGAAAAGGATTGGTACAGCAAACTGTTGATTTGGCATATAATACAAAAATGAAATTAACGGTGGCCAAATACTACACACCCAGTGGTCGTTGTGTTCAAAGATTGGACTACAGCAACCGAAATCAAAAAACGGGGAAAGTAGATGCACTTGACGATCAAAAAATTCAACAGTTCAAAACCAAAAAAGGAAGACCTGTTACGGATGGCCGAGGTGTATTGCCTGATATAACAGTAGATACAGAATCTGGCAATGCCTGGCTCGATAATCTACACAAGAAATTTGCCCTGTTTGATTTTGTAACACAAAGCACCTTTGATTTCAACGCCATTGATACACTTGGCAATTTCAATGTATCACAAAATGATTTGGAATCATTTAAAGGATTTCTAGAGAAAACAAACTTTTTCGCCATCAGCGAAGATTTCAAAATTTGGGATGAGCAAACGGAGCTATTGAAAAAATCCAAACCGGAGTTGGTCAATGAAATCAAGGCCTTACAGAAAAAAGTGTACTTTGAAAACAACAAGGAGTTTGAGAAAAACAAAGCCAATTTGAAGTATTTATTGGAACGTGAAATGGTCAGAAGATCTGGTAATCCGAGGGCTTACTCGCGACAAATCATCCATTACGATCCCGTAGTTAAAAAATCACTTGAGATATTGTCACAAGATTACAAGAAGATTTTAATGCTTCCATGACACCCAAAAACAACATACACCATTGGTTGCTCATGACATGGTTGATTTCCATTGTCGTTGGTCTATCGTTGTCTCCGGTTTTAATGTCCATTGGCACCATAGGCATAACGCTACAATGGTTGGTGGATATCGCACGCAAGCAAATCAAACCTTGGGCGTTTATCACATTCTCAGCCACAAGAAATTGGGTAATCTTGTATTTGCTGATGATAATTGGAATGTTGTGGTCCACCAATTGGAACTTTGGTTTGAATGATTTGCGAATAAAATTACCACTGGTGCTGCTCTCCCTTGCGTTGCCTGCTTACTTAACAGATCTGAAAAAAGAAAAAAGAAGAGTTGTAGAATGGTCCTTTATCCTGGGTATTATCATTTCCGCTGTGGTTTCGATATTGCTTGTTCACAATGCGATGCCCTTGGCACATTGGGTGGTATCTAAAAAACTTAGCCCGTCTCAAATTCGCGAATACAGTGTATTCACCTCACATGTGCGGATGGGGCTCTTCAGTGCATTGGGTATCGCTTTACTTTGGTCTTATCCCTTTCACCAATGGTGGAAAACCGTTACCAGTTTTGGTCTTTCGTTTTTTCTCATTTACTACTTGGTCCTAATCGAATCCGCCACTGGACTTTTATTGGTAGCCATTGCAGGATTGTTTTTTATTGTTCGGTATTTAAAGCTGAGGTTCTCCTACCGTTATAAGGTATGGACCATCGGGATATTGGGATTACTCACCATTTTGGGATTGGCCTATATCATCCATCTCTTCAACGCCTACAATACCATCAAGCCGAATCAAATTGCACTTGAGAAAACGATTCTAGGCAATGATTATGTTAGTCAACCGGACCGTGGACAAATTGAGAATGGATATTTGGTCCACTTAAATATTTGCGAAAAAGAACTCATTGACGCTTGGAACGAGCGCAGTGAAATTGATTACAATCAAAAGGACCTGTCCGGTGGAGACGTCCATCAAACCCTCATTCGTTACATCAGTTCGATGGGTGAACCCAAGGATGCGCGCACAGTGCAATCCCTGACGAATCAACAATTAAAGGAAATTGAGATGGGTATTCCCAATTGTCAATATTCCGAAATGAACGGTCTAGAACGCCGGTTGGATAAAATATTTTTTGAATACCAAATGATACGCTTGGGAGATGCACCAAATGGCTATTCCTTATTTCAGCGATTTATTTATTGGCAAAATGCCTTGCACTTGATCAGAGAAAATTGGGTTCTAGGAACAGGCACCGGAGATCTAAATGATGTCATCAAGGCAGCCTATGCCAAAGAAAATCATGGTTTGCTTGTCAAATACCAACTCCGCACGCACAATCAATACTTGACCATTATTCTAACCTTGGGTGTACTTGGAATGGTTTTTTGCTTTGTCTTTTTATACAACATCATCAAAGCAGCCAAAAGATGCTCCCTCATTGCTAGCATTTTTGTCATGATTATATTATTTTCGATGGTAACCGAAGACACGCTTGAAACGCAGGCCGGAATAACCTTTATAGCTTTCTTTACAGCTTGGTGGTTGGGAGCGCCATTGTGGTCTTCAGAAAAGTGGCGACCTCGCTTGGCTTAGTCAATATCTCCGTCTGTCCTTGATCCTCTTCTTTTA
>CAMCTV010000036.1 GCA_945878635.1 Chryseobacterium gleum
AGTCACACCACATTTACAGAACACCGGAGGTTTTTGGTGATGAGGCAGTAATTGAGTACCGTGAGCCTGCTGGAGTGACCAGCCAACCTAAGCTGCAGCTGAGAGGAATATTGCATTTTTATCGTCTAGTGGATGATTTGAGATGGTCATCTGAAGAAAGCAGAGAAGTGAACAGTGATCCCTGCGAGGTAGATGTAAATTGTCCTGAAGGCGACCTTTGGGAAAAAGAGAAACACGCAATTGTTCGATTGAGTTTGGCTTCATCACAAGGTGGTGGATTGTGTTCTGGAACATTGGTGAACAATTCTAACTTGGATTGTAAAAATTACATTTTAACAGCCATGCATTGTACTGAAATGTCATCTGATGCTAACTTATTGGCCTCTTCCGCTCGTTTCAATTTCAAGCGCAGCAACTGTGGTTCTGGATTGGGACCGACATCTCAACAATTGACTGGATTGTTTTTAAAAGCAGATTCAAATGATGGCGGTGGAGCTACAGGATCAGATTACGCCTTATTGGAAATTGAGGATCCCATTCCATCAACTTGGACGATTTACTACGCTGGATGGGATGCTTCAGATGCGTTACCTGGTTCTATGGCAAATGGAGCAAAAGTGGTTTGTTTGCATCATCCATCTGGAGACTATATGAAGATTTCACATGCCAGTTCTTGTATTAAAGGTACCTGGCAATCCAATGATAAACATTGGAGAACAGTATGGATGGCAACGGAAACCAATCACGGTGTTACGGAAGGAGGCTCTTCAGGCTCACCCATCTTCAATGACAAGCATCAAATCATTGGTACATTGACAGGGGGAGGATCTTTTTGCACTTCTCCTACATCACCTGATTATTATGGAAGAATGGCCAAGCATTGGTCGGCCACTGCCAATCCCAACGCGAATGGACAAGAGCTCTCTGTTTGGTTAGATCCTGCTGGCACAAATGCTCTTTTCCTCAACGGTTCTTATCCTCATGTGGACAAAGTATTGCCTTGTGATCCTGCCTCCATTGACGAGGAATTGTTACAGTTCAATGACGTTGTTGTGTATCCTACATTGATCAATGAATCTTTTACTGTTGAATTAAAGAACAACCAGTCCATTAATCAATGCATGGTTTTTGATGCCAATGGTAAATTATTGGAAGATCGAAAAACAGATAGAAATTCACTCTTGTTTGACACAACGCAATGGGCCAATGGCGTTTATTATTTAACGGTCAAACACCGCAATGGTAGCTTTGTCACCAAAAAAATTGTTGTGGCACATTCTTAATGGAATTGGAAGATTACATCGAAGAAAGTTGGAGGGTACAACTCGCTGATTTCTTAGGTTCTTCTTCATGGGAATACATTAAAAAAAAGGTTGAGCAAGCTTATGCTCAACCTTTTTGTTTTCCACCAAAAGATCAGATTTTCCGGGCATTTCAATTGACTTCTTTTGAACAGGTGAAGGTGGTTATTATTGGTCAAGATCCCTATCATGGGGAAGGTGAAGCCAATGGAATGGCCTTCTCAGTGAATCATGGAGTCAAGATACCTCCATCACTTCGGAATATTTTTAAAGAGTTAAAGGATGATTTGGGAATAGAACGAAGCAATACGGATTTGTCTGATTGGGGGAGGCAAGGGGTGTTGTTATTAAACACAACCCTTACCGTTGCCAAAGACCAACCTCTTTCTCATACCGACTTCGATTGGGGAAAATTTACGGATAGGGTGATTCAAAGATTGGCCTCTCAATCCAATTCACTTGTTTTTATATTGTGGGGAAAGCATGCACAGCGCAAAAAAGCATTGATTCCACAAAAAAGACACTTGATCATTGAAAGTGCCCATCCATCACCACTAGGCGCTTACCGAGGATACTTTGGATCAAAACCTTTTTCAAGGGTCAATGCCTTTCTTCCAGAAGAAATTCAATGGGGCTGAACCAAGCCAGTTTTGTTATCAAATGCAGCGGCAGCTTTCTTTAATTCTCCCAGCTCATCAATGGTCAAATGTCGCCACTTGCCAATGGGCAAATCCAATTGAATGTGCATGATTCGAACCCGTTTCAAACTTTCTACTTCGTAACCCAACTCTTCACACATCCTGCGGATTTGTCGGTTAAGCCCTTGTGTTAAAATGATTTTAAAAGACTTGGGTCCTCTTTGTTTCACCACACAAGGTTTGGTCACTGTATCCAATATGGCTACACCGGTACTCATTTTTTCAATGAAATCCGGACGAATGGTTTGTCGAACGGTTACCCAATATTCTTTCTCGTGATTGTATGAAGTCCTCAAAATGGGGTTGACAATGTCACCATCATTGGTCAGTAATATTAAACCATGGGATGCCTTATCCAAGCGACCAATGGTATAAATGCGCTGCTTAAAATTCAAATAATCAATGATGTTGTTCTCATCATTTTCAGAGGTACACACAATACCAACGGGTTTATTGAATGCGATGTACAACTTCTGAATAGGGGAGTGGGATACCAATTTCCCATCGACTTTCACTTCATCCGATTCTGCTATTTTTGTCCCCAATTCCGGCACCCGTCCATTGATGGTGACCTTTCCTCTCTCAATGTATTCATCAGCCTTACGGCGTGAACAAAAGCCTGACTCACTTAAAAACTTATTGATGCGTATGGGGTACTCCATAATCAACGATTAACCCAAAAATGGATACTTGTAAACTCGTGGAGTTACAAAAGTTTCCTTGATGGTTCTTGGGCTTACCCAACGAATCAAATTCAAATAACTTCCAGCTTTGTCATTGGTTCCGCTGCCACGAGCTCCACCAAATGGTTGTTGTCCAACAACAGCTCCAGTTGGCTTGTCATTGATGTAAAAATTTCCTGCTGCATTCTCCAATGCTAAACAAGCTTCTTGGATAGCATAACGATCTCTCGAAAAAATGGCACCAGTAAGAGCGTAATCTCCCGTTTCATCCACCAATTTCAATGTTTGACTCCATTCGTTATCAGGGTATACATATATGGTAATTACGGGACCAAAAATCTCTTCACACAAGGTCTTGAATTTTGGATTGGTCGTCAATACTACTGTTGGCTGAATGAAATAACCTTTGCTATCATCACAATGACCACCAACCAATATCTCGGCATCAGTCTGGGTTTTGACATAATCGATGTAGGATTTAATCTTATCAAAAGCTCTTTTATCAATGACAGCATTGATGAAGTTATTGGTGTCTTCAGGACTACCCATTTTAAAGTCGTTGACATCTGCAACAACTTTATTTTTTACCATTGGCCAAATGGATGCCGGAATGTAGGCTCGAGATGCAGCGCTGCACTTTTGTCCTTGAAACTCAAATGCACCGCGAGAAATGGCTGTGGACAATTCATCTGAATTTGCAGATGGGTGGGCAACAATAAAGTCTTTTCCTCCCGTCTCGCCAACAATTCTTGGATAAGTTCTGTACGAATCCAAATTGCTTCCAATCTCTTTCCACAAATGCTTGAATACGGAAGTAGAACCTGTGAAATGCAATCCTGCAAAGTCTTTGTGTTTAAATACGACCTCGCCAGCCGTTGGTCCATCTGCAGCAACCATATTGATTACTCCGTCTGGTAGGCCAGCTTCATGAAACAATTCCATGATAATCTGAGCACTGTACAATTGACTATCAGCAGGTTTCCAAACAACCACATTGCCCATTAAGGCTGCAGCTGCGGGAAGATTAGCAGCGATGCTCGTAAAGTTGAATGGTGTTATAGCAAAAACAAAACCCTCCAAAGGACGATATTCTAGTCTGTTCCACATACCGGGCAATGAACCAGGTTGGTCCATATATATCTGTTGCATATAGGTAACATTGAATCGGAAAAAATCGATCAACTCACACGCCGCATCAATCTCCGCTTGCATCACATTCTTGCTTTGGGCCAACATGGTCGCAGCATTCATTCGGTCTCTGTATGGACCTGCCAATAGATCAGCGGCCTTTAAGAATATGGACGCTCTGTGTTCCCAAGACAATTGAGCCCATTGGGCCTTGGCATTCAATGCGGCATCAATGGCAGCACCCACATGGGTTGCATCTCCAATATAAGCTGTACCGATTTGCTTCTGGTGTTCGTGGGGAGGACAAATAATGTGGGTCTTTTCAGTTTTTACCGCTTTTCCACCGATGTACAATGGAACTTCCAAATGGGAATTGTACATGTTGTGGTATGTATCCATTAATCGCTGACGCTCAGCACTTCCGGGCGCATAAGCCTTTACTGGTTCGTTAATGGGTGTTGGAATTTTGTAATTACCTTTTGGCATAATCTCAATTTTGAGTCGCAAAGGTAGGGAATCTTTATTGGCATTCGCCCAATTGAGCCGCCTTCTTCATTAGCTTCCAATAGGTATTGCGGTAGAATGGATATTGAAAAGTATCATTGTGCCAAACCACGCAATAAACCCCTCCATATCGTTCAACATCTTTCAATCGTTTAACCATTTCAACCATCACCTTTTCCGGTGAGGCTATGTTCATGTATCTGGGCGTAATGATGGCCTGATCCATTGCACAAAATGGAATTTCAAGAACGGTGGAAATTTTTTTATTCTTGATGTCAAATAAATAATAGGGGAGAGAACAACTGGTTCTCCATCCCGTCCGATCCGTGAATCCTATGCTACTGTCCTCATCTACCCCGGCCAACATCAATTGTTCGGCAAAATTGATAGGATGAAAACGCTGAAAATGCTGCCGATTCAATTTGAAGCCTGTTTTAACCAAAAGCTGAGCATGCAAAGCTTTCCAATTGGCTGTGATTCCTTGCATTGTTTGTGAGGAATCGTAATTGCTCAAGCAGCCCATCCGCCCATTTCTCGAAAGAACCAAATCAACCATATCCGATATTTTTTTATCTGCCAGGTGATATTGCGGATCAAATTCCAAATGTTGTGTTACAGAACAAAAATAAAATACCGGTTTACTTTTAAAATTGTCATTCTCCTGTATCATCCATTGAATATGATTGAAAGGATCAATTTTGTCTTTTAGAAATGGATACGTTGCCAATCGCATCAATTCCTTGACCACTCTGTCAAGCGAATTGCCAAATCGATAACTTCCCAAAGCTCTTTTTACATGTATTTTCCAACGCTCACTTTGGTATTTAAATGGTCGCTCAACATTGTGACTAATGCGGTAGGACTTTTTGGGTAAATGCCATTGAAATTTCGGGATATTGGATTGAATCAATGTTAAAATGCGTTCTGCACATTCATTCACCAAGCAACGCTCATGCCAACGTTTCTCAACAACCAAAGAATGCAATGCACTGATGCGCTGGTGCATGTCCTTTTCCTCTTGCATGCATTCAGCGTACTGTGAAAGCAAATAGAAAATAGTGGCCCAATCATCCACAATGGCTGCCGAAGATGGATGTGCAATTCCATTCCGAAGCGGAATGGGAACAAAATTGGGATTGAGCCAATGTTTGTCTAAGTCATGCAATAACGTATCGTCAAATGTGATGCTTTGGCCTTCACACTCAAAAAATACGATGCCTTTGCATTCTTTATCGATCACCCAATCTAAAGGACTAGGCAGATAATGTTGCTCAAGAAATTGAACAACATATTGCTTTAGAATTAGCGCTTCCGAATTGGTGATCAATTTCATTGCACTGCGAACATACAAAAAGAAGCGTGCTCATTTCAAGGGATTGATGTACCTTTGAGCCTTATTCAAGAAAAAGATCATGGAACTTAACCTTATTTTGTTTGGCCCTCCAGGAGCGGGTAAAGGAACGCAAAGTGAATACCTGATTCAAAAGTATAACTTGGTGCATCTGAGCACCGGAGATATTTTTAGAGCCAATATTAAAGGTGAAACGGCCTTGGGTAAAGAAGCCAAAGCCTTTATGGAAAGAGGTGAGTTGGTTCCTGATTCATTGACCATCGCATTATTGGAATCTGAGGTGGATAAAAATCCAAACGCTCGTGGATTTATTTTTGATGGCTTTCCAAGAACACAAGCCCAAGCAGAGGCTTTAGATACCTTCCTTCAAGGTAAGGGATCTTCCATCACTTGCTTGGTTGCATTGGAAGTGGAGGAGCAGGAGTTAAAGCAACGTTTATTGAAAAGAGGTGAAACATCAGGTAGAGCTGATGATGTTAATCCTGAAATTATTCAAAACAGAATCAACGTGTACAATAGAGAAACCACACCAGTGGCAGATCATTATCGTTCACAGAACAAATTCAAAGGCATCAATGGTTTAGGTTCTATTGAAGAAATAGCAGAGCGTTTGTGCGCTGCCATTGACGAAGCCCGAGTGAACGCATAATCCATGGCATCAGAAAACTTTGTAGACTACGTAAAAATTTGTTGTCGCTCCGGTAAAGGAGGGGCTGGTTCCGCGCATTTCAGAAGAGAGAAGTTTGTTCCCAAAGGTGGTCCAGACGGTGGTGATGGCGGAAGAGGTGGTCACATCATCATCAGGGGCAATGCCCAACTGTGGACTTTGCTGCATTTGAAATACCGCAAGCACGTCATCGCGGATCCTGGACAAGGGGGGATGGGTGCGCTTAAAACTGGTGCAGAAGGGGAAGACATTATCCTTGAAGTTCCACTTGGCACCATCGCAAAAGACGCGGAAACGGGTCTTGTACATTTTGAAATAACGGAAGACCAACAAGAATACATACTGGTTTCTGGGGGACGCGGAGGATTGGGCAATAACCATTTTAAAACGTCAACCAACCAAGCTCCTCATTATGCACAACCCGGAGAACCAGGCAAAGAGGAATGGAAAATTCTAGAGCTCAAAGTATTGGCCGATGTGGGGTTGGTGGGTTTCCCCAATGCAGGAAAATCAACTTTACTTAGTGTAGTGTCAGCGGCCAAACCTGAAATTGCTGATTATCCTTTTACAACCATTGTCCCCAATTTGGGAATGGTGCGCTACCGAGATCACAGAAGCTTTGTTATGGCTGATATTCCTGGAATCATTGAGGGTGCAGCTGAAGGCCGCGGATTGGGTCATCGTTTCTTGAGACACATAGAACGCAATGCATTGTTGCTTTTCATGATACCGTGCGAAGCCAAAGACATTGTTGCAGAATACAACGTTCTATTGAATGAGCTGAAAAAGTTTAATCCTGAATTGCTGGATAAAAGAAGATTCTTGGTTATTACCAAAAGTGATATGTTGGACGATGTTTTGATGGCCCAGATGTCTGAATTGCTTCCCAAAGATATTCCCCACATGTTCATCAGTGCGGTGACGCAAATGAATATTGAAGCATTGAAAGACGAGTTGTGGAAACAGATGAACCGTTAATCTTGATTGTATTTTTCTAACGCTTCCAAAATAATCACACGCATTTGATTTCTAATCTTGGCTGGTGAAACCACCTCTAAATCATTGCCAAAAGACAAAAGTTTGGCGTATAGTTCTGGAGATGGATAAACCTCTAACTTGAACTCAATAAAATCATCCGTTTCTTTGGTTACCTTTTGAGAACTGTGCAAGGGCTGCGTTTTCAACAATCTCCCAGGTATGGGTTTCATGCGCAAAGTAATCTTTTCTGCTTTTGTGTTTCCTTTGGTTTCAGTAATGCCAATACTAAAGCGGAAAAAGGCCATGGCGTCAAAGTGCACATCCGACTCTATACCCTGCTCCGTGTAGATGGCATCCACAATGCGTTCCAATCCAAATGTTAAATGAAGCTTGCGGTCGGGGACATATCCAATTAAATACCAACGGCTGTCATACTCTTTGAGCAACTTGGGATGAACCTCGTAGTTCTTTGTTTTATTCTCACGAAAACTCTTGTAGTCAATAAATACCTTGCGTTTTTCTTTGATGCAATTCAACAATGGGATCAAGCGATCCACACCTTGATTGGTCATGTTGTGTTCAAATTGAATGTATTGATTCAAATCCTCCTCACCATGACTGCTAATACTCAATCGGCTAACGATCTTATCGATCGCATGTCCATAAGCATTTAAAACAGGAACATCACGAAATTGATCCAAGATGGCTGCAGCAAAACGAATTGAACTCAATTCATCATCTCCAACATTGAATTGTGAAATCGAGTATCCTTCTTCTGCATAATAATAACCACCTTGCTCACGACTAAACAAAATGGGCGCAAAATATCCCAGTTCGTTCTCGTTTTTCATGGCGTAAATATCCTTGTCTATCGTGCTCAAAGAAACTGCCCCGGCACCAGCTCCATACAAGGCCTCTTCACAGGCTTCTCTCAAGGCATCACGGGAAGGGTAGGGACGGCCACTATTGTTCAAGCAGCGGTCAATAACCCGATACCGAATTAGGGCGTATTTGTTGGCTGGCATTTCTGTTAGCTTTTAAAAAGGAAGATCATCCTCTTCTATTCCCGCAGGACCCAATTGGTCAGCACTCATGGGGGCGGGTGGGGGAGGAGAAGACATACCTGAAGATGAAGATGCAGAACTGCTCATGCCTGCAGCTACTTTTTCCACTCTCCATGCTGTAGCCCCGGTAAACCATTTGCCATTGTATTCTCTCGACTTGATGTCAAAACTTACTTTGATTTCATCTCCGGTGTTAAATCCATCAATCATTCTCACTTTGTCTTTCAGCAGATCAAAGCATACATCGTATGGATAGTTGCTTTCAACAGCAATAACAAAAGAACGCTTATTGAAACCACTGGCGAAGGTCTCCTCGTTCGTAACCAATTTTAATTTTCCACTTAATTCCATGTTTCAAAGTTAAATCGTGATTCTGAAATTTTGTTGCAATGTTCTCAACAACTTGCATCCAATGCACATTTTAATATTGACACACAATCTTCCATTTCATGCTGTTGTATCGTCAGGGGGGGAGCAATTCTGAATGACCACGGACAGGAAAGGAACCAAAATGTGATCAAACCTTTGGACAAACATTTTTCAACGACTTTTTGGACAACTTGCTCGTTTTCCAAATCAATGGCAAAATAGAATCCTTTTCGTCTTATTTCTTTCACCAAAGGATGGTCGATGAGTTGTTGTTCTATCCAACCTCCTTTTTGTTCTACTTCCTCAACAATGGATGAATCTCTGTAAATGCGAAGCGCAGCTGCAGCAGCTGCACATGCAACAGGATGCCCCGCAAAAGTACTGATATGCCCCAGTATGGGATCAAAACTCAATTGAGCAATCATCTTTTGTTGACTGACCACACAACCAATGGGCATTCCACCGCCAAGCGCTTTGCCCAATACCAAAACATCAGGAACAATGTCATAATGCTCAAAGGCAAATACCTTACCGGTCCTGCCCATACCGCATTGAATTTCATCTAATACCAACATTGCACCTTGCTCAGTGCATCGCTTTCTTAAAGCTTGTAAAAACAAAGGGTTAGGAATTCTGATGCCCGCATCGCCCTGAATCGTTTCCAAAAAAACTCCCGCCGTTTGCGTTGTAATAAGAGACAAATCATCCCAATGATTCAATCGAATAAATGCCACATCGGGAAGCAATGGACGAAAAGTTCCTTTTTTCTTCTCATTGTAACTGATGGACATTGCACCATGGGTATTGCCATGATAAGCACCTTGAAAGGCTATAATCTCAGTCCTCCCTGTAACACGCTTAACCAATTTCATTGCGGCTTCTATCGCCTCGGCGCCGCTATTGACAAAGTAGCAGCAATCCAAATGCTCTGGCAACATGGACACCAAAATTTCTGCCGCTTGTGATTGTGATCGTTGAATATATTCACCATAGACCATGGCGTGTAGGTGGCGATCAACTTGCTCATGGATTGCGGCCAATATCTCTGGCTGACCATGTCCCAAATTGTTTACCCCAATGCCAGATACAAAATCAATGTATTGCTCATTGTTGGGACCATAGAGATAAATGCCTTCACCACGTTCAATCTCTATACCCAAAGGATAGGGAGTGGTCTGCGCCAAGTGCAAATCGAAAAGTTGGTTGCTCATTTTTCTCTATCGTCAGCGTATTCAATCAAAATCTCATCGGTGAAAATCCAAGATTTACCTCCGTGACCCAAATGCCAATCTGGAATAACATCAAAGGCTGTTTCTGCCGTAATCTCTATCGATTGAATGTACATCTTGTCTTTAACATCCAAGGAAATGATACGCTGCATACTTCCATAGATAGATTGTTCATCAATGCAATTTACTACTCCCAATTCAACACGCTTACCGTCGGCCAATATGGCTGTAAACTTAACTTGTTTGGGGTACCAAATCCATGTTTTAATGTCTTGAAAAACACTGAGTCCAATACTCTTGATCAATTGTGGTTTTTCACCTAGATCGATCGTTACCGTCATTGGCTTTCCATAATAACCCTGCCATCCGCCAGTTCTAAAATCCTTTCCACCCATGGCTCCGTCTATCAATGCATCACGACCTCCACCAGTGTATTGGTTATCATATTCTGCAATATTCAAAATGCGCTTACGGCTATCTCTTTTGCTGAAACGAGCAATACTCCAACCACTCGACAAATCTTTGGAGGTGGCTTTGGCTCTGATGGTGCAGGCTTCAGATATGTCAAATGGCTTTTCATAAACAAAAGCTTTGACCACCTTGCCTTTTTTATTGAGTATTTCTACTTGGGTATTCACTCCCGACATGGCATTTAAAATCTCAATCGATGCATTCTGCGTAAAGCTCAATGATGGACCTTTGATAATGGGCAATGGAATGATTTGAGTAGTCATAATGCGAGATGGATTGACAGGAGTTGTGGCTACGCTATCCAATAGGCCCAATCGATCAACATTTCTGTAAGGGCTATACGCAGTCCATTTGTTTCCTTGTCCTGGTGCGGGTTTGTAAATCCCATTCATGGCACATACCAACCATGCCGACATTTGACCGCAATCTTCATTTCCGCATAGACCATCTGGTGTTGGTTGATACAGGGTTTCAATGATTTGTTTTAAAAATGTCTTTCCCGCTTTATCAAATTGCTCACCAACATATGGGAATAAAAAAGCGTAATGGTGTGAGGGCTCATTGCCATGGGCATATTGTCCAATCAATCCAGTGATATCGGCTTGTTCACGTCCGGTAGTTTGCGGTTTGGCTGTAAAAATCTGCATCAAGAACTGTCCAAATTTCTCTTTGCCTCCGTGATATTCCATCAATGTTTGAACATCATGAGGTACAAACAAAGCATATTGGTATGCATTGGCTTCTGTAAAGTTGAAATCCACTTGATAAGGGTCAAATGATGCAATGAATCCACCGTTGCGACGTGGTCTCATAAAGTGTGTTTCGGGGTCAAAGATATTTTTCCAATTTTGTGCGTATGCCATGTACTCTTTGTAAATAGCACTTTCTAGATTCTTGTTGAGTAAAAAATCAAACTGAGCAATGCAATAGGCATTGAAGCAATACTCTAATGTTTTGGAAACTGACTCACTGAACTCATCAGCTGGAACAAATCCCATTTCCTTAAATCTTTTCTTCTCCAACTCCGGACCATTCAATGCATCCATCATGGCCCTCAAGGCCAAATCCGTGTCAAATCCTTGAATACCGTTGGCATAGGCTTCCAAAATCACCGAAATGGAATGGGCTCCAATCATGCAATAGGTCTCATTTCCCGCCAACTCCCACATGGGCAATTCGCCGCGCTCTTGGTAGATGGCCAAGAAAGTTTTGATCCAATCCAAGGTAATCTCAGGTTCCAAGATGGTCATCAGAGGATGATAAGCCCTAAATGTGTCCCAAAGTGAAAACACCGTGTAGCGATTATACAACTGCGAATGATGTATCTGGTTGTCTTCTCCTCTAAATCTCCCATCTTCATCATTCCAAATATTAGGAACTGTGTAACAATGATAAAGAGCAGTGTAGTAATTGGTCAGCATTTCATTTGTTGCGCTATTCGAGCCATTAGGAAATGGTGCTTTCTCCATTTTTTCACTCCACAATAATTTGGTTTTTAGTGCAACTGTCTCAAAACTCAATTCTCTGGATTCAGCATAAAGATTTTTTCTGGCACCTTCTATGTCTGTACCACTGATGCCCACGCGAATTTCAAGTTGTTCTATACTACCAAAATCCAACCTAAAAGTTTGAATCATTTCAATAATATCTTTGCGATCATTTCCAAGCATTTCAGTAGTCATCTCGCTCAATTGATCCAAACCTTTGATGGGTTCACTAAACACTGCATAGAAGTAGGTATGTTGTTCGTCTGCCCATCCCTTTGATACACGATATCCGCACAATACAGTATCGCCTATGGTCTCCAAATCATAATACTTCAAATCATCTCTATAGGCCATGTTAACAAACAACTGCGCATTTTCCCCTTTGGGAAAAGTGTAGCGATGAACACCCGTTCGCTGCGTAGCTGTGAGCTCTACTTTAATTCGACTCTCATTAAGCAAAACGCTATAATATCCAGGAATGGCTATTTCATTTTCATGGTCAAATCCTTGAGCCAAAGCATCCAACCACTTGACTCTTTGTCGATGCTTCCCAATACTGGGCGTAAAGAGGATGTCTCCGTAATCACTGATACCTGTGCCTTGCAAATGGGTGTGTGAAAATCCATAAACAACAGAATCTGTGTAATGATAACCACCACAACCATCCCATCCATCAATGCGGGTATCGGGACTCAATTGAACCAATCCAAAAGGAGCTGTAGCACCCGGGTAGGTGTGCCCATGACCACCAGTACCGACAAAAGGATTCACCATCTCGCATTTGCCAAAAGGTTCCACTAATTCAAACCTCCGTTCAAGATCAGCCATCCTTTGCTGGATATAAAATTGTTCTCCTGGTTGTGCCCAAATACAATGGAGAACAAGTATGAAAATTATGGTGTTGACGGTTTTACGCATATGTTACAATTTATTTTATCGTGTTTTAAACCCATGTGCAATACTTGGGGTTTGTTGGGCGCTATTCTTTCCAAATAGACCTTTTGCTGCTCAGAACTCAATTCCTGCAATATCCTCTCTTCTCTTTCTTTACTCATGGATTTTCTTCTCATTCTCAAAGAATTGTCTTTGATTTCCCATTCGATAGGATCCATTGGTTCCGTTTGCAACTCAGCCAACGACAATTCAATGGAACTTCTTTCTCCCTCATAGTACAAATAGATGCCTTCCAATTTTATCTTCTGATTTTCTGTCAAAGTTAGCACACTATCCATTCTGCTTAGCCATTGCTCAGCGGTCTCGGACAATGCATTTTGAGACAAACAAATCAAATGTTGTGTCAGTAAAACAAGAGAAAACAATAGTGACCGCATTTCGCTACTAAGATAAAGGAAAGGACTTTCTCATGGCCTGTTCCTTCAAGTTTTTTGGCATTTTTTCAATCGCATAACGCAAGGCTGTTCTTGGCATTCGTACTTTATATTTTTTTATAAAATCAAATACCAATGTCATCCGTTTCTGACTCAACACTTTGAGCAGCCATCCATAACCTTTCTGCACCATATCTTCTTTATCTTCCAGGAGTGCCAATGTAATATTCAATTGTTCTTCAATGAATAATTCCCTTTTGGCTGGATAGATAAATGAAACAGCACAAGCCCTTCTCATCCATAAGTTGTTATGCAAACTCCAAGGTAAAATCTCTTGCACACAGTTAGGATGATGCATCAAAAGATGTCCCATACTTTGATTGCAAAAGGTGTCGCATACTGCCCAATTGTGAATGTAGGCATTGACCCACTTTTCAAAAATCTTGAAATCGGAAGACTCAAATTTTTTTTTGTGGGCAAAAACAATTTGGCAAGCCAAAAGCGCTTCTTCCAAATATCCCGTTTGAAATAGACACTCCGCCAATTGAAAAACCCATTCCTTGCTCTCCATTTTGATCTCTTGGATGATTTTCCTACCAACATTCTGAGTCAAAGGACTGCTTACGCCAATGACTTGCACCGGATGTTTAAAAAATCTTAGGGTAGATGCTTTTCGCTCAGGTGTGGCCAATTCTTCCAAGGCCAGTCGAATTTCCTTTGCCCAATCATCCGTGCTTCTTTTCATTTTTTAAATATCGGGATAAACTGAATCCTTTTATATTCGTTCAATGAAGAATTTTATCATTTCCATCCTTGGATTTATCATTTCGTTCAACGCCTTAGCTCAGCTCAATCATGCAGACACCCTACGCGGAAGTATTACACCCGAAAGAATTTGGTGGGATTTGACATACTACGCCTTGGACATCGAAGTAGAACCAAATGACAAATGGATTGGTGGCTATAACGATGTTTTTTTTACAGCATTGGAAGAGGGTGGGGTGATGCAAATTGATTTGCAATACCCAATGAAGTTGACTTCTGCGGTATCAGATAATCAATTGCTCAAAGTAGAAAAAATTTCACCCCATGTTTACCACATTCATTTTTCCGAGATCATTAAAAAGGGAGAAAAGAAAAGAGTGCGTTTGAATTATGAAGGTTATCCCAAGAAGGCTGTGAATGCTCCTTGGGATGGTGGTTTCAGTTGGAGTGCCAATAAAGAAGGTTTGCCTTTTATTGCAACCTCCTGTCAAAATTTGGGTTCTAGTGTTTGGTGGCCTTGCAAGGATCACATGTATGAAGAACCCGATAGCATGACCATTGCCGTGACAGTTCCTAAACCGTTGATGAATGTGAGCAATGGACGATTGATCAAAGAGGAGGATTTGGGAGACAAAAGAAAGTTCACCTGGCAAGTCAAGAATCCCATCAATAATTATTGCGTGAGTTTAAATATCGCACCTTATGTTTCTTTCCAAGAAAACTATAAAGGGCTTAAAGGTGATTTGAACTTGAGGTATTATGTGTTGGCTGAACACCAAGCCAAGGCGCAAATTCAATTCAAACAGGTCAAGCAAATGTTGGCTGCTTTTGAATATTGGTTGGGTCCCTATCCTTTTTATGAAGATGGATATCAATTGATCGAAGTGCCTTATTTGGGAATGGAACACCAAAGTGCTGTAGCATACGGTAATGAATTCGGTAATGGCTATTTGGGCGGTGATTTATCTGGAACAGGTTGGGGATTAAAGTGGGATTACATCATCATTCACGAGAGTGGCCATGAGTGGTTCGCCAACAACATTACGTACAAAGACATTGCAGACATGTGGGTTCATGAGGGTTTCACTACCTATACAGAAGCATTGTTTACTGAATATTATTATGGCAAAAAAGCGGGTGAGGAGTATGTCATTGGTCAAAGAAAGAACATTGGCAATGATAGTCCCATCATTGGTCAATACGATGTCAATCGAGAGGGTAGTGGCGATATGTATTACAAAGGAGCCAACATGCTCAATATGATTCGTCAAATCAATGACAATGATTCGCTGTGGCGTCAGATGCTCATTGACATGAATCAAAAGTATTTTTACCACAAAACCATTCAAACAAATGATGTTGAAGATTTCATGTCTTCTTATTTGAATTTGAATTTAAAACCCATTTTTGATCAATACTTAAGAACGCGCTTTGTTCCGGTTCTCGAAACCCAATCCAAGAAAGGCAAACGATACCTCCGTTGGCAGAATTGCATCGATGGCTTTGAAATGCCATTGGACTTTGTACTGAATGGAAAAACACACCGCATGAATGTAAAGACAGAATGGCAAGCCATACCGGGAAAATGTAAGAAGGGAAAAATCAACGTGAATAATAACTACTACATCAGGTAGTCTATCCCTCCATTCCTTCAGAATTGGTTCTGTTGTTCTTTCGTTTGAACAAGGAAGCGTCCATTTTTCCAAAACGCCAAGAAACGTTCACACGATAGGTTTGCCAATCGCGATAGCGTTGCGCATCTTGAAGAAAGTACGGGGTAGTGCTGTATACACTGGTTACACGGGTATGTAAAATATCTTGCGCAGCTATAGAAACGACCAAACTGCGGTCCTTTAAAAACTCTTTCTTGATGCTGCAATCTAATCCATAGTTGGGACGAACAAAACCCTGTGCTGTATTGAGGGTACCTCCCCACATTCCACCTCCATGGCCTCCACCAAATCCACCACCACCCATTCCGCCACCGCGCTCACTGCTTCCCACTTCCAATGCTTTTTTACTGGCGTAATCTCCATTGATCTGGATAACCAATCCCTTGGGCAATTTAAAACTGGTATTCATCTTAACCCAAAAACTGTTGATGGAATTGGTTAAATCAGGGGTGATGTTGGTTCCATCAATGGTTGAATTGTAGATGTTCAAAGTTGTCGTCAAATCAAACCATTCTGTAACGGCATTGCGCGAAACCAACTCCATGCCTGATGCCCAACCGTAAAAAGCATTCAAAGAGGTGGTCACGATGATGTTGTCATTCAATACATCACTGTATTCTGTAATTTGTTGCTTTACGGTAACATTGGTAGTGTAGCGGCTATACAAACTGGCCACCAATACATTCTTTTTGCTAAAATTCTTCAAATAGGAAAACTCAACGCCATGGGTGAATTCTGGCTTCAAGTTGGGATTGCCGCGAGATACATTCAATGAATCACTATAATCTGTGAATGGAGACAACTGCATGAAACTTGGGCGATTGATTCTTCGGTTAAAGGACAATTGAAAATCTTGTGTAGGATCAATGACGCGGGTTATATATAACGAGGGAAACAAACTGATGGGATAATCAATTTTGAAGCGATTGCCCGTTGATTTCAATTCGCCTGTGTACGAGCTGCTTTCCGCGCGCAATCCCATCTGGTACTTCCATTTTTCGCCGTTTACTGATAGCGTAGAGTACATGGCCTCAACCCTGTCAGAGAAAGAATAGTCCACCAAAAGTGAAGGATTGATGGTGTATGCTCCTGAATTCATGTCGTACCTATAATTGTCATAATTGCTACCATAATTGCGCAATGAAAAACGACGCCCCAATTCCAATTTATAACGATCACTCAACTTGGTTACATAGTCCATTTGAAATGTATACAGCGATTGCTGAACGGAGCCCTCTTGTCTCCAAACTGAAGGATCTGCATCAGCATAGATGTTTTTATAGTCACCATTAAACGTTGACTGAATGGCATTGTAGTTAATATCTGCCGTTAACTCCGTCCCGTCTTTGGCAAATAGATGTTTGTATAAAACGCTGGTGCCCAAATTTTGAAAGACCCTGTCTGTATTGCTTCGGCGATAGTACTCTCCGTTCAAATTGGTTATTCCATTCAGTGTATCAACATCCACATGCATGCTATCGTCCGGGTTGAATTGTCCTTTATTCAAACTCTCAGAGATGGTAATGGTATTTCGGTTATCAATAAACCAGTCGAATCCAACATTCCCTCTGGCAAAATACCCATTGTTTCTGCTGATTTGATATTGATCAGATTGCAATGGTAAGGTCAACAAATCTTTGCGGTCTGTGTAAGCCTCGGATATGCTTCTGCGTTGATTCAAATTTCCATTTACAAAAAAATTAATTTTCTTTTTTCTGATATTAAAATCCAAACCACCATTCATTCTGTATTTGTCTTGAAGCCTACTTTCCATGTTGGGAGGAACTGTATTGATCCCCGTTCGGATACTGCCATTGTATCCGCGACCTCTGTCTTTTTTCATCACGATATTCAATATTCCACCACCACCACCTGAGGCATCATACTTGGCTGATGGATTGGTGATGACTTCTACCTTCTCAATGGCATCGGCTGGAATTTGATCAATGGAAAGGGTAGTGGGTCGACCATCCACAAAGATCTGCGGCGCTGTATTTCTGACACTAACATTTCCATCTTGATCTACTTGAACAACTGGAATATTGCGCAGCACATCCTCTGCAGTACCACCTGCATTGATGGCATTCTTGTCCACTTCATAAATGCTCTTGTCAAATTCTTTTCTAAATCCATTGGCATCGTCCCTCACCTCCAATATCTTTTGGTCTTTTAATCCCAACTTAATATTGCCCATGTCTTTCTCTATCGGAAAACCGCCAGGTGACAATTGAAAACTAATTTTTTGGGTACGGTAACCCACCAATCCTATTTCTAAAACCAATTCTTTTGCAACCGAAACCTTGTCCACACTAAAATCACCATTGTGCTCACTCAAAGCTCCACTCACCAATTGGCCACTAGCGGTTACAACACGAATGACAGCATACTCAAAAGGTTTATTGGTTAAGCTGTCCAACACTTTACCATAAATTCTACCCGTCATGTCTCCCATCTTTCCCTCACCTCTGCCGCCGGGATATTTGGGTTGCGCCAGAGCAACATTAGAACAGATCAATAAAACCAAAACAAAAAAGGCATATTTAAAACCTTGAACAATCAATTGTATAAATGTCATGCAACAAAGATAATGGCATTCATGCTGTAACATGTATTTTTGAAGCCATGAAACCGATTCCTTTTTCTCCACCACGGATAGATGAAAAGTCCATTGAAGCAGTTGTTGAAGTACTTCGTTCGGGGTGGATTACCACAGGTCCAAAAACCAGAGGGCTTGAATCCAAGATTCAACAATATATAGGTGGCGGTCCTGTTTTGTGCTTAAATGCCTGGACCAACGCCGTTGAGTTGGTGTTGCGTTGGTGGGGAGTGGGTCCTGGTGATGAGGTCATCATTCCTGCCTACACCTATGCAGCAACTGCCAATATCGTGATGCATGTTGGCGCCAAACCTGTGATGATTGATTGTGAAGAGAATGGTTTTTTGATTGATCTTACTTCATTGGAATCAGCCATAACTCCCAATACCAAAGTCATTATGCCTGTTGATTTCGCGGGGCTTCCCGTGGATTATCAAGCCATCATGGAAATGGCAAAAAAACATGATTCATCTTTCGTCGCGAAAAATGAACTTCAAAAAACATTGGGAAGAATTTTGGTCATCTCTGATGCCGCACATTCTTTTGGTGCAAAATACAACAGCAATCCTGTAGGAAGAGAAGTTGATGTCGCAGCATTTAGTTTTCATGCGGTTAAAAATTTTACTACAGCAGAAGGTGGTGCTTTGGTATTTAATCTCCCATTGCCTTTTGACAACGAGTCCATTTGGAAGAGCATTAACCGCATGGCACTTCATGGTCAAACAAAAGACGCCTTATCCAAAACTCAAGCAGGTCAATGGCAATATGATATTGTGGAAGCTGGTTACAAATGCAATATGACAGATCTCCAAGCGGCCATTGGCTGGGTTGAAATGGATCGTTATGAAGAGGATCATCTTCCACGAAGAAAAGCCATTGCCTTAAGATACAACGCGCATTTTGAAAAAATAGAATGGGCCATTCGTCCTGTCTTTCATTACGGAGTTGCAGAATCGAGCTATCATCTCTATGCCTTGCGAATAGCAAATTTCTCAGAAGAGCAACGCAATGCTTTAATTACACATCTGGCCGAATTGGGGATTTCCACCAATGTTCACTTCCAGCCTTTACCCAGACTGACCTACTACAAAAACTTGGGTTGGAAAGAGTCCGACTTTCCAAAAGCAATGATGCAATTTCAAAATGAGATTTCATTGCCCATTTATTTTGATTTGACAGATGAACAAGTTGATTTCATTTCTGAAAGCATTATTCAATATATGAAGAAATGAAACGGATACTGGACTTGACGTGTTCATTGATTGGTATCATTTTCCTCTTGCCCCTATTCGTAGTGATTGGATTATGGATTTTTTTGGATGATTTTCATACTCCTTTTTTTATTCAAGAAAGGATTGGACAATATGGTAAACCATTTGGTCTTTTGAAATTCAGATCAATGCGAATCAACGCTTCTCAAAAAGTTCAGATTACGGTCGGCAAAGATCCAAGAATTACCAAGGTAGGTCATTTCATTCGTCGTTACAAGGTAGATGAATTGCCCCAATTGATCAATGTTCTAAAAGGTGACATGAGTCTGGTTGGCCCACGCCCAGAGGTTGCTAAATATGTCAACTTATATTCTGATTCGCAAAAGGTGGTGTTGCAAGTCAAACCAGGAATCACCGACTATGCTTCTTTGGAGTACTTCGAAGAAAGTGAACTATTGGCCAAGAGTGAGAATCCTGAAAAAACTTACATAGAAGAGATCATGCCGGCAAAAATTCACATCAACATGAAGTACATTCCGAAAGCCAGTGTGAAAGAAGATATAAAAATCATTTTTTTGACCTTAAAACGGATTGTGTCATAGTTGGTAAACAATTACCTTTGAGGCATGAAAAAAGCCTTTTGTTTGTTCCTTTTTGTTTTGATTTCCTCTTTAAACATTGCTCAGACGAGCTCAAAAGAGCCAATCCATTACAAGAAAGAAAAGAAAATTTCCAACGTACGTCAATTGACCTTTGGAGGGAACAATGCAGAGGCGTATTGGTCGCCAGATGGTAACCATCTCATATTTCAAAGTGACAATGCGAAGTGGGGCGTTGGATGTGACCAAATTTTCACTTTGAAGGTTGATGCTCTAGGAGATTCAACCAGGAAACAAATGATTTCTACAGGCAATGGCCGAACGACTTGCTCTTGGTTTATGCCTAATGGTAAAGACTTTCTATATGCTTCAACGCACCAAGGGGATTTGAATTGCCCACCTGTCCCTGAAAAAAAACCAGGTCATTACGTATGGCCATTGTACGATGCATTTGAAATATATGTCGCACAATTGGAGGATGGAAAAATCATCCAGCAATTGACCAAAAGCCCACGTTACGATGCGGAAGCTACCATTAGTCCTAAAGGAGATAAAATTGTTTTCACAAGTTTGCGCAATGGTGATTTGGATTTGTACACCATGAATATTGATGGATCTAATGTAAAACAAATTACGAGCACATTGGGATATGATGGCGGAGCCACCTTTTCTCCTGATGGAACTAAAATCGTTTGGAGGGCCTCTAGACCTCAAGCT
>CAMCTV010000037.1 GCA_945878635.1 Chryseobacterium gleum
ATACTTTGAAAAACTATTAAATGAAACCAAAGTTGTATGCAAAGACAATGTCAAAAAAGTAATCTTTGACCCAACCATCGCGCCCAGAAAAGTAGAGAAAGATGCCAGCAAAGGTTTGGTAGAAAACTCAGCTGTCAACTTTTATGGAAAAGGCATTTCTACTGCAGAAGCGCTGGCCTTCTACGAAAGCAAAATCAAGCCCGAAGACAGAACACCACTATCCTATGGAATCAATGCTGATTTAATAAAAGTAGATGGGAAAATTCAAGAAGAAGTATACAAGGTTGGCGGAAAGTACGGTGAAGCATTAGAGCAGGTTGTGTATTGGTTGGATAAAGCCGAAAAAGTTGCTGAGAATGATAAGCAAGCAGTTGCATTGCGCAAGCTCATTTTGTTTTACAAAACAGGTGATCTTAAAGCTTGGGATGATTTCAATATACAATGGGCCAGAGCAACAGAGGGGGACATTGATTTCATTCATGGCTTTGTTGAGGTGTACAACGATCCACTAGGTAATCGTGGGTCATATGAAACCATCGTTGAAATCAACGACTTTGAAGCCAGTGCTCGCATGAAAAGCATGATGGATCATGCGCAGTGGTTTGAGGACAATAGCCCAACTGACAAGGCTTTTAAAAAAGACAAAGTAGTAGGGATAACCTATAAGGTTGTCAATGTTGCAGGTGAGTCGGGTGATGCCAATCCATCTACCCCAATTGGGGTTAACCTTCCCAATGCCCAATGGATCAGAACCATGTACGGGTCCAAAAGTGTTAGTTTAGGGAATATAGAAGATGCCAACAACAAAGCTGGAGGCTCTGGAATATTGAAAGAATTTGCGCATGACGATGAGGAAGTTGAAAGAGCCATTAAATATGGCGAAACAGCCGGAAAGATGCATACTGCCATGCATGAAGTGATCGGACATGCCAGCGGTAAACTAAAAGAAGGCGTTGCCCCATCTTCACAAACATTGAAGGAGTATGCATCAACTATTGAAGAAGGCAGAGCTGATTTGGTAGCCTTGTACTATGTCATGGATCCAAAATTGGTAGAATGGGGATTAATGCCCAGCTTAGAAGTGGGAAAGGCTGAGTATGATGGTTATTTCAGAAATGGACTTTTGGTACAACTTCGCAGATTGAAATTGGGAGAGGAAATTGAGGAATCTCACATGCGCAATCGGGCTTGGATCTGCAACTGGATCATGGAGCAAGCTGCTCAAGAGGCTAACCCTTGTGTTGTACTAGTAAATCGCGATGGCAAAACCTTTATTGAAATCAATGATTACGATCAAGTGAGAAAATTGGTCGCCTCTTTGCTCAATGAAGTTCAACGCATCACGTCAGAGGGCGATTATGATACAGCTCGAAAATTGGCTGATGATTATGGAAAGAAAGTAGATCTTACATTGCATCAAGAAGTGCTTGATCGTTCAGAAAAATTGAACATTCCACCCTACAATGGTTTTATGAATCCAATGTTGGTTCCTGCATTGGATGAGCAAGGAAACATTAAAGATGTTCAAGTTACCTACATGGACAGTTTTGCCAAGCAGATGTTGATGTACAGTGAGCAGTTTGGATTTTTGAAATAAAAGACAACAGATGAAAGTAAAGGAGGCTGATTCAATATTGAATCAGCCTTTTTTTATTCTACGTTTTTGACCATCAAATAATGCGGGCCTATTTGTGGAATATCATAAACCTCCGACTTCACCTCCCATCCGCACTTCAAGTAAAATGGGACTGCAACCTCGCGCGCATCGCACCAAAAAGATTCTCCTGGAAATATCCTTGTCACATGATACAATAACTGTTTGCTCAACCCCATTCTTCTCACATTTGGATGGGCAGCCATCGCCCTTAGGCGAAGCGCATATTTTTCCCCATTCACCTCTTTAGCCTCTTGTACTATGGTGCAACATGCCACAACCACCCCTTCAGCATTTCTCATTGAAAAATGCCGCGTTGAATCAGCAAAATCGACATCCAACAAACACTCCTCCATCGCAGATTTGTGGGACCATAAAACCAAAAAGCGCAATGAACGGAGGTCCATTGCGCTTTCTTCTTGAAAACTATAATTCATTTGTTCTTTATGCCAATACTGCCTTTACTTTATCAGCAGCTTCTTGCAGAGTGATGGCGCTGTGAACCGCCAATCCGCTATTGTCTATCAATTGCTTGGCCTCCTCTGCGTTGGTACCTTGCAGACGAACAATAATAGGAACTTCAATATTCCCCATGTTCTTGTATGCGTCCACCACACCTTGAGCAACGCGGTCACAACGTACAATTCCTCCAAAAATATTCACAAGAATTGCCTTCACAGCAGAATCACGTAAAATCATTCTGAATGCTGTTTCAACACGCTTGGCATCAGCCGTTCCTCCGACATCCAGGAAGTTGGCAGGTTCTCCACCGCTCAACTTAATGATATCCATGGTGGCCATTGCCAAACCGGCTCCGTTTACCATGCAACCCACATTGCCATCCAATTTAACATAATTCAAACCGGCAGCACCTGCTTCCACCTCAATGGGATCTTCCTCCGTAACATCGCGCATCGCCAAATAATCTGGATGGCGGAATAATCCGTTGCCATCAAAAGTAACCTTGGCATCTACAGCAATGACTTTATCATCAGATGTTTTTAAGACAGGATTGATTTCAAACATCGAGGCATCGCAACCCACATAAGCAGCGTACAATGACTTCACAAACTTGCCCATTTGCTTGAAAGCTTCTCCACTCAATCCCAAATTGAATCCAATCTTTCTGGTTTGAAAATCAGTCACTCCTGTTAATGGATCGATGGTCTCTTTGAAAATACGCTCAGGTGTTTTCTCTGCAACCTCTTCAATGTTCATTCCACCATCTGGTGAATAAACAATGACATTGCGACCCTGTCCGCGATCCAATAGGACTGACATATAAAATTCCTTAGGCTCACTTGCTCCAGTTGCATAGACATCCTCGGCAATAAACACCTTGCTGACTTTCTTTCCCTCAGCCTTGGTTTGCAAGGTTACCAAATGTCCACCCAAAATTGCTTGGGCTTTCTCTGGAACCTCATCAACGCTTTTGGCCAAAACTACTCCACGAGACCCTGTCTCTGTTACAGTTCCTTTACCTCTTCCACCAGCATGGATTTGCGCCTTGACGACAAACCACCCTGTGCCAGTTTCTTCTTTTAATCTTAAAGCAGCATCCTTGGCCTCTTCAGGCGTTTCTGCTACATATCCGCGCTGCACGGCAACACCGTACGTGGCCAAAATACTTTTTCCTTGATACTCGTGAATGTTCATGGTAATAAAATTACGCTTGCGAAGGTAAGGGAAATCCTGCTTTACTTTGCAAATGTGATTGAGATCAAAAATATTAGAAAATCCTATGGCCCTTTGGAAGTTCTTAAAGGGGTCAATTTCACCATTAAACAAGGAGAAATCATGGCCATTGTCGGTGCTTCAGGAGCAGGAAAATCCACTCTGCTGCAAATCCTTGGAACATTGGACAAACCTGATCAAGGCGAAATCTTGTTCAATGGCCAATCCATTTTTAACCTGAAAAATCACGCCCTCAACGCCTTTAGAAACAAAGAAATTGGGTTTGTCTTTCAATTTCACAACCTACTGCCTGAGTTTACAGCATTAGAAAATATCATGCTGCCAGCACTCATCAAAGGTGAAACGGGACCGCAAGCCAAAGAAAAAGCATTGGAAATCATGACTAAACTCCATGTGGAGGAAAGAGCACAACACAAGCCCAATGCACTGTCTGGAGGTGAGCAGCAGCGGATGGCCGTGGCCCGGGCGCTGATGAACAATCCCGCGATTATCTTGGCAGACGAGCCGTCCGGAAATTTAGACAGCAAACATGCTGAAGAATTGCATCAATTGTTTTTTGATTTGAGAAGTGAGTTCAATCAAACTTTTGTTATTGTTACCCACAATGAAAAATTGGCGGACCAAGCAGACCGCAAATTGACCATGATGGATGGTCGAATTCAATAATTTTCACGCTTGCTTTTTTTATCTGATTATCTTTGAAGCATGCAATTTTTGCGACCTGAAATGTTGTGGGGGCTCTTGGCCTTGTCCGTGCCGATTGCAGTGCATTTGTTTAATTTTAAAAAGCAACGCATTGTATACTTCCCTTTCACCTCTTTTCTCAAAGAAATTAAAGAGGAAACACAGCAACAATCAAAAATCAAACATTGGATCATTCTTCTGCTCCGGTTACTGGCCATTCTTGCCATTGTTTTTGCCTTTGCTCAACCCACGTGGAATCAGCAAACCAATGCCAGTGGCAAAAAAAACATTAGCATATACATTGACAACAGTTTCAGCATGGAAAACCAAAAGGATGGCATCTCCCTTTTGGAAAAAGCCAAAAATAAAGCCCTAGATATTGTCTTTGCACATGGTGAAAATGACAACTTTCAAATCATCGCCAATGAATTCTCAGGTATCCAACAGCACTTTGTAACAAAAGACAAAGCACTGGATATCATTCAGAGTATCCAACCTTCACCGGTTTCAAAGCCATTGTCTGAGGTATTGGAAAGACAGCAAGATTTGCTCAGTAAAAAAGAAGACTATCCCGGCGCCATTTACCACATTTCTGATTTTCAAAAAAGTCATCTGGACCAATTTAAAATCCCTTCAAATTTCAGTACCCCATTGCGATGGGTCCCTGTTCAAAATGTATCCACAGACAACGTTTACGTCGACTCCGTTTATTTTGAAATACCCTACCACAGCTCCGAACAGGAAGAAATACTCCATGTGGTTTTAAAAAATGCAGGAAACAATCCGGTGCAGAATGTACGCTGCGAATTCTCTGTAAACCAGCAAATCAAAGGCGTAACCACTGAAGAACTTCAAGGGCAACAGCAAAAAGAAGTACTCTTCAAATTCACAAGCAATGGTGACGGTATTCAAGAATGCAAAATCAACATCAACGATCAACCCATTGTTTTTGACAACAATTTTTATTTCACCTATTGGATTGAGAAAGAACGTCCCATTGGCATCATCGCAGATAAAACTTCCAATTCCAAAAGGGTTTTTCAAAATGATACCCACTACCCCATTTCTGTTCAGCAAAGCAGCAATGCCAATCTAAACAACTTAATCAATAGCCCTATAATCATTCTTGAAAACCTTAACAACCCCTCAAGTGGTTGGGTGAGCAGTATCAAAGCCAAATTAGAGGACGGTGCTACACTCATTGTCATTCCACCCGTGCAGGAAAACAATGCTGCCTGGTCCAACTTTTACGCTCAATTGAACATTGGGATGGGATTTGAATTTTCCAGTCCATCCGTTAAAGGTGACCACATCGATTTTGACCATCCTCTCTTTAAAGGTGTTTTCAGCAAAGCTGACAATTTCCAACTTCCATCGTCCAATGGACACCTCAACGGCAACTGGGATGCTGATGTGCAAGTTCTTGTTTATTATCCAGATGGAGCTCCAATGTTGTGGATTAAAAAAATAGGAAAAGGGCAAGTCTTTGGCTGGAATTTCAACACCGCTGAAAGCAGTGTGTTTCAACATAGTTTATTTCCCATCACCATGATTAGATGCGCTGAGTTATCCGGCAACCAGCAACCTCTATATTTCACTTTGGGCCAAAACACCCCTTTCGTTATTCAAAATTTATCCCTGGGAAATGATGAACAAATCACATTGCAGCTGAATGACAGTAAGGATAAAATCTTACCCTTGGTTAAAAGCAATAATCGTCAAGTGTCCATTACCATTGGTCAGTACATCAATAAAAGTGGCATTTACAAAGCCATTCAAAACAACCAACCTTTCTACTCCATTGGCATTAATTACAACAAAAACGAATCTTCTCTTCAATTCTTCAACGACTCTGAATTGACCGATTTGAAATCACAGAACGCTTGGACAGGAATTGAAGTGGTTAACAGCGATGTAGAAAACATTGGTAATTACGTGAAGAAATTAGATGAAGGAAATGAAATTTGGTGGTACTTGATTATTGTAGCTTTAATCTTCCTATTCACTGAAAGCCTATTAACCGGACTATGGAAAATGTAAAATCTGTTTTTATCAAAAACGCCAAAATTGTAGATGTTTCAAGCAAATGGAACGGCAAACAATTGGACATTATTATTGATAAAGGAATCATTAAACAAATAGGAAAAAACCTCTTGGCCCCTAAAAATGCTGTAATCTATGATTACCCTGAAATGGTCATTAGCCCTGGTTTTTTTGATATGCAAACCCGCGTAGGGGAACCCGGAAATGAAATGGCTGAAACCTTTGAAACAGCATGTGCTGCGGCAGAGCAAGGTGGTTTTACCGACCTATTGGTTTACCCATCGCACAATCCGCCTACTTGCCAAGCTGCTCAAGTTTCCTATATCAAACAAAGTGGAAAAAGAGGGATTATTCTCTACCCCACCGGTTGTATTTCAGAACAAATGAAAGGAAAGCAATTGGCGGAATTATTTGATATGACACAAGCTGGGGCAATGGCCTTCACTGATGATAAAGAACCCATGTCCACTGCCATGATGATCAAAGCATTGGAATATGTCAACAGTTTTGGTGCGCTGCTCATGGTGTTCCCTTTGAACCATCAGGTCAATCCTGACGGATTAATGCACGAAGGAAAAACTTCCACATCCATGGGAACCAAAGGATTGAGTAATTTATCGGAATACATGCAAATTCAGCGGGACATTGAAATACTGGGCTACACCGGTGGACGAATTCATTTCTCCAACATTTCCTGCGCGGAGAGTGTTGAACTCATTCGCAAAGCCAAGAAAAAAGGAATGAACGTCACTTGCGGCATTTCAGTCCATCAGCTCAGCTACCTTGATGAGGATTTGACATCCTTTCCTACCAACCTAAAAGTACTTCCACCTTTCCGATCACAGAGAGACAGAGATGCTCTAATCAAAGGTTTATTGGATGATACCATTGATGTTATCGTTAGTGACCATACTCCAGTGATTATAGAAGAAAAAAGCGTTGAGTTTGAGTTCGCTTCTTTCGGAATCAGCACCCTACCAGCAGCCTTTTCCTGCATTTATACCGCATTAGAGGGAGACATGGAACTAAGTGCTATCCTGCACAAAATGACCATAGCACCGAGAGAGATTTTAGGCGTTGAATTACCGACCATTGAAGAAGACCAACCCGCCCGTTTCACAATCATTTCAACTGCTGAAAATACCCAATGGAATAAGAAACAATGGGCTGCCAAATCCATCAATTCTCCATTCATTGGTGAGACTTTGAGAGGAAAAGTAATAGCTACCTTGATTCAATAATATCAATACTGTATTTCTTACCCTCCTCGGCACATTCTACCTGAGGGAAAATGCTACCAGCCTCCTCTTCAAATGCACTGAGATCTGAATATCTAGCACTAAAGTGACCGAGAATTAATTTTTTAGCTTGATAAAACGATGCAACTTCCGCTGCTTGTCGAGCCGTACTGTGGTGGGTATCTTTTGCGCGTTTGACATGATCTTCCAAAAAAGTAGCCTCATGATACAGCAAATCCAAACCCACTATATCAGCATCTGATATTTGCAAAGGCAATGTATCGGTACAGAAAAAATATTTTCTTTCTTGTTGTCTCGGACTACAAACATCATTGGGATCTATCACTTTACCGTCATCTCTAATGACTGCCTTATCCTTTTTCAACACAAGCAATTCATCCAAGGTTAACTTATAAAACGGGATGAATGACTTGATGATCTTTCTCTCCAGGGGTTTCTCGACAAAGAGATATGCATTACAAGCCATACGATGCTTGACTGGAATGCTTTTAACTTTCAAAAAATCGTTCTCCCAAATCCATTCGCTGCTCTTTTTGGTCTCGACAAAATGAAGTGGAAAGGAATGGTAGGTGTCGGAAATTCTAAAAGTCAAAGCCAACCATTCCTGCAGTTCTGGTGGACCTACTATGGTTAAATCCGCTGTCCGACCAAGGAGTGAAAAAGTACTCAATAAGCCGATAAGTCCGTAAATATGATCCCCATGCAAATGCGAGATAAAAATGACCTCAATGCGTTGCAATTTAATACCATACTGGCGCAACTGCATCTGTGTTCCTTCACCGCAATCCAACAAGAAATAATGGTCACGGACGGAAACAATTTGGGCTGTGGGGCGGAGACGCTGAGTTGGCGTCGCTGCCCCACAGCCCAATATGGTAATGTCAAAATTCAATTAGTGCTGAACTACAACTCTCTTGGTTGATCGACTAGTACCGTTTTGAACGCTATACAAATAAACGCCTTCCTCCCAATCTTGCGTATCCATCCACAAGGTGTTGAAGCCTCTCTTGGAAGCGAAAGATTTATTGTAAACCATACCGCCCAAAAGATTGTGGACTTCAACTTTCACCATTTCTGAAACCGGCGATTCAAAATTCAAATTGAAGCCATTGTTTGCTGGGTTGGGTTTTGCATTGCTCAATTCAAACTTCATGGAAGCATTTTCAATCACAGCAGTACCGTCCGTGATGGTGAGCGTATAACCTGCAAACGCATAATCCACAGGGACTGGAAATCCAAAAACCAATGCTGTAGCCACCACATTGATTTCAATATTGAACACACCCAATTGGGTTGGAGTGCCTGACAATGTCGCACACTTCTGCTGATTGGGTAAAAATGTGCAATTGGCAGGATTGCAAGCATGCGACAATCCCAAATTGCTGATGGGCAACCCATTATTGTAAGTGATGCTTTCCAATGTTACGTTAGAAATGGTATAACCAGCATAGGTAGGGTCAATCAGTCCAGCATCATTGGGAATCATGAAATACATGACTTGATTGTAAGGTTGGTTGATTACTCCGTCCGTTAAACCAATTGCGGTATCAGGATAAACGCCATAAAGAGCACCGCCAAAATCATAAGCCAAAGGATCACATTGTGCTGTTGCTCCAAAAGACAACAATGCCATTAAAATTAAAGTGTAAAGTTTTCTCATCTTATTTAACAATTATAATTCACGTTCTACTTCTTCCATATAAACCAAATCAACGGCCTCATTGACTGTTGGGGTAATTTTCAACACCGTTTCCAATTGAGACAACGTAATCAGTTTTTTCACAGAATCTTGAAGACCTGTGATAACACAGGAACCATTTGCATCACGACACAAACGATTGGCCACCAAAATGGCTGAAAGACCACTGGAGTCAATATAACGTGTTGAGGAAAGATCCAAAATAATGTTTCTCACTCCCGCTTTATTTTGAAGGACAATCTCACTCTTGAGCTCTGGAGCTTGAAGAGCATCTAGTTTTTCGACATTGGTGGAAATAATAACCAACTTGTCTTTGGGTTCAACAGCGAATTTCATTTGATGGTGTTTCCACAAATATAACGAGAATTTTCAAATTTCCTAACTGCGCTGAATTCCTTGCGCGAGTAGGTAAATCACGGCCATTCTCACTGCTACCCCATTTTCTACTTGATCCAAAATGATGCTGTAGTCTCCGTCTGCCACTTCAGATGAAATCTCAACACCCCGATTAATTGGACCTGGGTGCATAACTACTATATCCTTATTGACTTTCTCTAGGCGGTCTGCTGTCAAACCGTATTGCAAATGATACTCTCGCAATGATGGAAACAAACGAACGTCACCATCCTGTCGTTCCAATTGAATGCGCAACATGTTGGCCACATCGCACCAAGCCAGGGCTTTGTCAAAATTGTATTCTACTTCAACACCCAAAGAATGAATATGCTTGGGTATCATAGTGCTTGGCCCACAGACCATCACCTTGGCTCCCATTTTCTGGAGGCAATCAATATTGGAAAGTGCAACACGAGAGTGGGTGATGTCACCAACAATCAGAACTTTCTTATCTTTAAGACTACCTAATTTTTCTCGAATGGAATAGGCGTCCAACAAGGCTTGGGTTGGGTGCTCATGGGTTCCATCACCTGCGTTGATAATGGGCACATCAATGTGTTGACTCAAGAAGATGGCAGCACCGGGAGAGGCATGACGCATCACAACCATGTCCACTTTCATGGCCAAAATATTGTTTACGGTATCCACCAAAGTTTCTCCTTTCTTCACACTAGAGGTAGCTGCCGAGAAATTGACCACATCAGCGCTCAAACGCTTTTGGGCCAACTCAAAACTCAATCGGGTTCTGGTGGAATTTTCGAAAAACAAATTTGCAACGGTTACATCACGCAAACTGGGAACCCGTTTGATGGGTCGCTGGAGCACTTCTTTGAACTCATCAGCGTGTTCAAAGATGAGTTGAATATCCTTGGCCGATAGATCTTTGATGCCTAGCAAATGCTTTGTAGAAAGTAATTTTTCAGCCATTATTTTCTTGTTGTAACAATACTTGAGATTCTTTTTCCTTTTCAGACTTCCATACAACCCTGACCTTTTGCCCATCATAATGATCAACACTTTTCCCGATCATCAATGGCTCTATGGGCAATTCTCTGGAGAACTTCCTGTTGATCAAAACCAATAAATCAATTTTCTCAGGGCGGCCATACTCCAGCAATGCTTCAATGCCTGCTCGGATGGTTCGTCCAGTAAACAGAACATCATCTACCAACACCACTTTCTTCCCGTCCAAATGAACTGGGATTTTAGTGGTATGCGCAACCAACTGTTTGTTGCCTCTCCTAAAGTCGTCCCTGTAAAAAGTGGGATCAACACATCCATGCACAATTTGAATATCGGGGTGAATATTTCTCAATTCATCGATAATGGCGGTTAGGAGATTGATTCCTCTGGGCTGCAAACCAATGAGTACCGTATTTTCAAATGGATAATAATTTTCAGAAAGCTGAAGACACAATCGTTTGATGACCACACCCAAGAGTCCCTCATCCAACAAAACCCGTTTCTTAGACATGGAACAAATTTAATGCTTTCCAATTATTCAGGCGAAATAAAATGCATATCATCGTGCTTGGATTGAATTTCATTTTTCACGGTCCTCAATCGCAACGCCAAACGCAGCAAACTTTTCTCGTCTTGCTCCATCATCCATTGAAGCGCTCCCTCATCATTGTCCGCAATTCGGGCAACCTTCTCCAGTAATGCGTAATCAAATTTCACCAACCATTGACACGCTTGCTCGCGACCTTCTGCGCATTCTATCATGGCCATTAAATGCGGAAACTTGTTTGTCAACAACCATTCACGAGCCTCTCTTTTGTGATGCAGGGCAAATACAAACAATCCCAACTCAGGATATCCATTGGTGATCAACCAATCTCGAATCTCCTTGTTTCCGGTGATGGCCTCCGACCAAGCCAATATTATTTTCTCAGGGTATCCCACTTGATAATTTTTGACAAAATAAAAACAATTCCTAGACAACCACCGTTATTTTGCAATGAATCAGAATTTATGCGCACGACATTTCTCTTCATCTTCATTCAAATTTTGTCCTTAAAGACAATTGGCCAAATCATATTGGGACCCGATGGTGAGAAACTCATCAAGAGTCCATTTGTAGTGGTGGATCAAGGCTGGGTGGATCGAGGAGCTCTTTCCATTAACAGCACCCAAACCTATCTTTCCCATTGGGCGTCTGGAGGAAACAGCGCATTCAACGTAACGGGACTGCTCAATTACGGCATCTTTTACAGAGACAATAAACACAGTTGGGACAATATCATAGATGCCGCCTATGGAAGATCCGTCATTGAATTGAATCAACCATCAGTCAAAACCAATGACAAATTGGATTTTACAACCAAGTACGGAAGAAGGGCCAAGGACAATTGGAGTTATACAGCAATGTTCAATTTCAAAACCCAATTTGCAGGTGGATACATTTCAGGAAGTCGTGGCATACCCGACTTGCAAAGAGGTAAAATATCCGATTGGCTTTCTCCCGCCTATTTCACAACTGCCCTCGGAATGGACTATCTCCAACAACGAACAATTACTTGTTTCATCTCTCCATTCACCGCAAAAGGCACTATAGTAAAAAATCAAACTTTGGCTGATATGGGCCAATTTGGGGTAAAGCCCGCCGTGAAAGATGGCAATGGACAAATCATCCATCCCGGAGAAAATTTGCGAATGGAATATGGTGCTTACATCCGAGTGGGACTAGCCAAATCATGGAAAGATCAGTACCGATTGGACGCCAAACTGGAAATGTTTTCTAGTTACCTGAACAACCCTCAAAACATAGACTTCAACCTAGAAAGTGTTCTAAGCTGTAAAATCAACAAGTACTTGGGATTTTCTGTAACCATGCAAATGATTTATGACGATGACGTCGTTCTCGTCAAACAAGCTGCTGGATTTAATGATAAAGGCATCGCCATACCTGAAATCAAGGGCCCTGGGCTTCAATTCAAGGAAGTTTTAGCCATTGGTTTTCAATATTCTTTGTAATTAAAAAGAATTTGCCTATATTTGCATCCCAATTTTTAAGAAAATGAAAGACGGAATACACCCTGAAAACTACCGCTTGGTTGTTTTTAAAGATATGTCAAACGAATATGCGTTTTTAGGCAAATCAACCATTAACACCAAAGAAACCATTCAATGGGAAGATGGCAATGAATACCCAGTTGTAAAATTGGAGATTTCTCACACTTCACATCCATTCTTTACTGGTAAAGTTACCCTGGTGGATACAGCTGGACGTATTGACAAATACAACAGCCGCTTCTCTAAGTTTAAAAAATAAATTTGCTTTTTGCAAAGTTTCAAGGGGCTCAATGCCCCTTTTTTTGTTGATAGCGCGGGTGATACAAACCAATCTCTTCTCGCAACCGTTGTCGATCCAGGTGAGTGTATATTTCAGTTGTCGTGATGGATGCATGACCCAACATTTCTTGAACCGCCCTTAAATCGGCCCCCGCCTCCACCAAATGGGATGCAAAGGAATGCCTGAACGTATGAGGCGAGATGGCCTTTTTAATTCCGTTCTTTTCCGCCTCTCGCTTGACGATGTTCAAAATGGTCATTCTACTCAAGCGACTCCCGCGCTGATTCAGAAAAACGCTGTCTTGAAATCCTTCCTGCACTTTCTGGTGATTGCGCTCTCTTTCCATATAGTAATTCACCCATTTGATTGCTGTGCTTCCAATGGGAACCAATCTCTCCTTATTGCCCTTTCCCAAAATCTTCAAATACCCTTCTGAAAAAAAACAATTGGATAGCTTAAGGGTCAACAATTCTTCGACACGCAGTCCGCAACTGTAAAGCGTTTCCAATATTGCCCTGTCTCGATGTCCTGCCGATGCAGACAAATCAACATGATCCAAAATTTGAAATACTTCCGATTGATTCAGAACATCTGGCAAGTACTTCCCCAGTTTGGGACTGTCAATATTTAACATGGGATTTTTAACCATGCCATTCTCCATGACCATAAAATCATAAAACGCCCTTAAGGCAGAAAGCAATCTATTTTGAGAAGTAGCAGCAATACCATGCTCGACGCAATAGGCCAAGAAATCACGAACATGATCCTCTGTTACATCGATGTCTTTGACCCCACGATCCAATAGGTAATCCAACCATTTGGTTAAGTCAAATGCATAGGCATCAACGCTTTTCGGGGATAAGCCTCGCTCCAATCGGAGATAAGTGATAAATGGTTTTAATTGATTTGACATAACCTTCTATAAAAACGGAAACCCTCCACAAGGGAGGATTTTCAGACATCATTACCTAAACAAATTCTATATTAACCAAAGTACTTAGAGAAAGCCGTTGCTTTCCAATAAGTATGCGTTCAATCTTTTATTGTACCCATTTTTGCTGGGTGATCATCAATGCCTCTTGCACTGTTATGCGGTTGCCATCTTGGTATGCCGTTACAAATGGACCAGGTAAATTGGGGCATTGCGCTGTCAATGCTACTCGCTTGTCACGGGCGTCTTTGTAGTCAGCAAACTGACCATGCGTCCACTTCATCCAACCTTCATGGTTCTCCACTTGACAGCTTCCTTCAAAACCAAACTTGTTCTTCCACTCTGCTTTGCCAACACTGCGGTGATTGGCCAAAATCTGAACACGGTACTTTACCCCATTGCCCATGGAACCGTTCAATTTGGGTTCCTTGTTCTTAACGGGGACATCTTTCAATCTTTCTTTTGGAGATACAACTGGCTTGACAACGGACTTGTTTTCCTCAACCGCTTTGGACTCCGTTTTAATATTTGGATTGGCTTCAGCAACGACCTCCGTATCATTGGTTTCACTCTTCACCTCTTGCGTCTCGGCAGGCTTAGGGACCGCTCTAGAACCTACAACTATGGGTATTTCCCGAGGTTGATTGTCCACAACAAAACTCAACTTACCATCAATGGTCAATCCAGTCTCGGGTAGTGAATTGCATGTCAATTTGTATTTTATGGCAATCACTTCAGCTCCGGGAACTTCGAACCATACATATTTAATGTTGGCTCCATCGACTGTTACAGTGGCGCCTCCATTTTGCATTTTGGAAATAACGCAACCATTACTGGCCCAGTCCTGTAATTTCAAAAAACCCTTTAAACCATTCAGTTTTACCAAAAGCTCTACCACGAAATCATCACCTACTTTATTGATATAACGCTCGCAGGTAGGCAATTCATTGTTGGCATTCAATGTCGTTTTATAGGCATACGCCAACATTTCATCTTGGGTAACCAACATTTCATTTTGCGTACTTCCTTCCTCCAAGTTGCTGGAGACCGCAATATCCTTTCTCTTGCTTTTGTCAATATAAGAGAATACTCCTGAGATCTCATTCAATCCGCCCTCCGCGCCATTCTTCACCAATTGATAGGTAATTTGAAATTGATCCACTTGAGGGAGGTTCATCCAAACAAATCTGATTTTTTGTTCAGAAAAAGTAAATGAAGCACCCTTGGTTTCCATTGCACGAACGATGTAGCCACGTGGAATATTGATTTCTAATTTTGCAAAACCTTCAAGTCCTGCTTTGTCAATCTTAACTTTTACCACACTCGTCCCACTCTTGGTAAAAGCCATCGGAATTTCTTGCTTTACGGTAGGCTCATCCCAGTCCAAGCTAAAGAAGCTCATTAGGCTAATGGTCATAAGATGAAATGTAATCAAGAGTATCCTCATGTTTATTCTTTTTGTCGAAACAAAAATGAAATTTGTTGCCAACCCTTTTCCATTTTGTTTCAACATTTGCAAACAGCAAATTGTGAATTGCATGAAGACCATTGTACAAAAAGTCAACGCCGTAAAAAAAGTATACGCCCAACTGGATAAGAAGATTGATTCGCTGCAAAAGCAATCTGGACTTCATTGTCCATCTGGCTGCGGACAATGTTGTAAAAAGGCAGACATAGAATGCACTCCCGTTGAATTTTTACCAATGGCCTTGGACTGGTTGGATGAAGGTGTGCTTTGGGAAAAATATGAAGAGATCAAAAAGCAAGAGTCATCATTGTGCTTTGTCTATCGACCTAGCGTTACTTCATTTGGTGGTCTTTGTAACAACTACCCCAACCGAGGATTGATTTGTCGATTGTTTGGTTACTCAGCTCGGGTGAATAAAGAAGGAAAAAAGGAGATGGTGACGTGCAAGATCTTAAAAGAGGAGCAAGCTCCAGCATTGGAATTCATTGCAACCCATCCCAAGACAATGCCTGTCATGACCAACTACTCTTCGCGCATGGCCAACATTGATTTACAACTCAACACCCACATGCCCATCAATCAAGCCATGCTGCAAGCCATCGAAACGGTTGGTGCCTATTATGCTTATCGGAGAAGAAGAAAACCCAAAAAGTAAAAGACCACCCCAATAACAAGGTGGTCTTTATAAACCTGCAAGGAAAATATGAAACCGGTTTTATCCGGCAAACCAATGGTATGACGCTTGCCCTGCTGCGGGGTTGCCTACTATTCAGCTCGCCGCTTGATTTTCAGCAGAGCTTCTCAAAAGATACTTGTTAGTAATTGCGCCGCATTGACAATCTGACTGCACAAAGCCACGTTATTTTCGTCAAGATGAATTTGCGCCATTTTTTGACTTCGATACTTTTAAGTGTGACCCTGTCCTTACATTTATTTGGGCAAGAAAAAGTGCGCATTGGTTTGTTTACCAATAAAGAATTGCAAGAAATTCAATTTCTAGTTGATCAAGGAGGAGCATTGCTGCAAACGGAATCGGCTTCCGTTATTCTCGGCTCAGGCAGCACCATAGTTATTAAAAACAACGATGGCATGGTATCCGCCCATGCCGACACCATTCACTTCAACGCAAAAAAGATAACGCTGCAAGCCACCAATATTGAAACCGTTTTCCAGATTCAATTTTCAGCCAAAACCAGAAAACTGAAGTATGGCGAACAACTCGAATTTCGCATTGTCAACAACAAATTGGAAATCGTGAATGTCATGCCATTGGACACCTACATCGCAGGGGTGGTAGAAGCTGAAGGTGGTCCCAACCATGATTTGGAATACTACAAATCACAAGCGGTCATTAGTCGAACTTATTTACTCAGTCAATTCTACAAACACATTGATGACGGCTACAACCTCTGCGACCAAACCCACTGCCAAGCATTCAATGGTCTACCCAAGCATGAGCACATCATGACCAATGCAGCAGAACAAACCAAGAGCTTGGTCATTGTCGATGAAAATGCCAACCTCATCACCTCTGCTTTTCACTCCAATTGCGGCGGAAGAACCAACAGCTCAGAATATGTTTGGACCAGAGCATTGCCCTATTGTCGAGAAACGGTTGACACGTTCTGCATCAAAATGCCCAATAGCAATTGGGAAAAGAGAATACCCGTCAATGACTGGAAAAACTACCTCGCTAAAAAACGCCTCTCGTCATCTGACAGTGCCAATTATGCCTACTTCCCCGGTGAGAAAGAAAGGTTCTATAGAGAAGGACAAACCAGAGTCCCACTGGTGGACATGCGCAAGGATCTCAAACTGAAATCCACCTATTTCTCAGCTTATCAGGAAGGGGAAGAAATGGTTTTGGTAGGGCAAGGTTTTGGCCATGGCGTTGGTCTTTGCCAAGAAGGCGCCATCCGACAAGCACAATTGGGTGTCAACTTTGAGGACATCATTCACTTCTACTATTACAACGTTAAAATTATTCCCTATCAATACATTGCTTTTTTCAAGTTTGAATAGGCAATAATTCGGGGAAATATGCGTAATTCGCAACGTGAATAAAACAGCCTTGGGCCTCTTATTTTTTATCATACCAATGACACTATGGGTCATGACGTCATCGTGTAAAAAAAACATTGAGGTAGATACAACTGGTCAACTGACCTTCAGCACAGACACCGTGTTTTTTGATACCGTATTCACCACCATTGGAAGTGTAACCAAGACCTTTAAAATTTACAACCCCAACAGTGGTGTTATTAAAATTGACAACATTCAACTCAGAGGTGGCGCAGCATCGCATTTCAGGATTGCTGCTGATGGGGACAATGGCACTTCTTTTGGCGATATCGAAATCCTTCCCGGTGACAGTCTCTTTCTTTTTGCCGAAGTCACCGTGGATCCCAATGACGATTTTTTTCCTTTTATCGTTGAAGACTACGTTGACATACAATACAACGGGAAAAATGAAAGCATTTACCTCGCAGCCTTTGGACAGAACGCTCATTTTCACGGAGGACCTGATGCTTTGACCACCATTGGGTGCAATGAAGTTTGGAACAATGATTTGCCGCATGTGGTGTATGGTGTGTTGGAAGTTGAACCCGGCTGTCAACTCACCATCAATCCCGGCACACAAGTTTACATGCACAAAGGAGCGGGAATTTTGATCAACGAAGGTGAATTGCATGTGCAAGGTGAATTGGGCAATGAAGTGGTATTTCAGGGAGACCGATTGGATGCGGATTATACCGACCTACCCGGACAATGGGGAACTGAAATTGATTTTCAAATCACTGGCAACCAAGGGCCCGACATCTATACCCTTTCCCGCGGGGGCATTTGGATTTATCAAAGCACAGGATCGACCATTGATTACGCGATTTTAAAAAATGGAAATACAGGGATTCAGGTCGATACCACAGGCACCAACAACTTTGCATTAACCATCACCAATACCAAGATTGACAACATGGCCGGTGTTGGACTTTGGGGACAGGGAGCGCACATCAAAGGACGAAATTTATTGGTCACCAATTGTGCTGAGGGTTGCGCATATTTTTCCATTGGCGGCAAATATGAAATGGACAACTGCACCTTTGCCAACTACTGGAGCGGAAGCACACGCACAGCGCCCACAGTGGCACTCAACAATTATTACAAAGATGTTAATCAAGACATTCAAGTCCGTCCCATCTACAACACCATTTTCACCAATTGCATCATTTACGGCAACAGTGCCGACCTCAATGACTTTAACGAGTTGGTGGTGGATTTGGAATATCCTGAATTGCAAGATTATGTCTTCCGCTATTGTCTGATTGATTATGATGGGGCCACCTCAGACGTTGCCCATTGGGACAACATCATCAACCAACAAGCTCCTCATTTTTGCGACGCCAATGACGGCAATTTCAAGATCAATCAAAACAGCATCCGCATGATGGGCGGACCATTTGGAGGCGGGTTTACGGACATCCTGCAACAGGAGACTGGATCTTGGAAAGGCTGCTATGATTACACCGGCAGTTGTGATTAACAGGAATCTATTATCTTTGAACGAAACCGAAATCACATAAACACAACAACGATGGAGCACTTTGATATAGACCTACAGCGCAAATGGGAGTATGAGAATGGATTTTATTTGAGTTGTGAAAATGGGCGATTGGGCAAGTTGCTCAATCAATTGGAGATCTACAAGCAGATATTGAATCTACCGGGCGATGTTGTTGAGTTTGGTGTTTTCAAAGGAGCCTCATTGGTTCGGTTAATGACCTTTCGCTATTTATTGGAAAACGATTTCACCCGCAAGGTCATTGGCTTTGACATGTTTGGTAAGTTCCCAGACAATGTCAAATTTGAGGAGGATAAAAAATTCGTGAAGAACTTTGAAACCGATGGTGGTTGGGGCATACATGAAGATCGCCTGCATGCATTATTGAAGAATAAAGGATTTCAGAATTATGAGTTGGTTCAGGGGGATATTCTTGAAACATTGCCAAAATATGTCGAGAACAATCCAGCGCAAAAGGTAGCTTTGTTGCACATTGATGTAGATGTGTATGAGCCCACGATGGAGATCCTAGAAAGATTATGGGATAAAGTCGTCCAAGGTGGTATTGTGATGTTGGACGATTACAGTTCACGCTACGGAGAAACCGTTGCGGTGGATGAGTTTTTCAAGGATAAAAATATATCCATTCAAAAACCACCATTCAACTTTATACCGGCTTACATCGTCAAAGGATAGTTGACATTTAAAGCAACGCCACCAATTGGTCGATTTGGTCTTTGAAGCGCCCCTGTAAATTTCCTTCCGCATCCCATGCCTCTTGAATGGCGCTCAATTTGGGTTTAAAGTAATGCGTGTGCATTTTAACGTAATGGAAAATCCCGGTAAGATGCTCTTGGCCGCGGAGGTTTCCCGCAGCACCGGATGACACGCCCACGATAAAGGCCATCTTGTCTTGCCATATTTTTTGAGGGATGGCATCAATCACCAATTTGAGGATACCTGGAAAAGAACCGTTGTATTCTGGAACAACAAAAACCAGTTGCTGAATGGGCGCAATGAATTGATCGATGGACTGCTGAAAAGCATCGGAACGGTTGCCGTAGGTTTCGCCAAAGGCAATATCCACGGGCAAATCATTAAAGTCCCACACCTGAACATTCTTTCCAAACGCTAATGCGCGTTGTTCAATCTCTCTCCCCACTCGCCCACTGGCGCTGTCTTTTCTGTTGGTTGCAATGATTACCGTTATCATGGGGGCTAAAGTAAGGGAAATTGGGTTAGACAAGAGGGGGATGAAGGGATGAAGGGATGAAGGAATGAAGGAATGATGTTAATTGTTAATGCCTGATTAAGCTTGACCGTTTCAATTCATGTAGCTCTGAAGGCGGGGAGAATTGTTGCTCTGTTCATGTAGCGATGCCAATAATTTCAGTTGGTTACAATTTGTAACCGTTTCATTTCCTTCGCTGATCAGCCTGTCTTTCAGCACCTTCCAATAATTTCGGGCGCGTGCCGTGCTGGGTTGATCGGTCAGAATCCCTACGATATCGACGATGCTGAAAAACTACAATTCTTTTTCGGAATCATAATGACTCCTTACTTTTTTGTCTTGAAACAATTGGATACTATTCATTATAAGAATGATTAACGGTTTTGGAAAATACGTGAAATAAGTGCGGGGAATAAAATTACGGTT
>CAMCTV010000038.1 GCA_945878635.1 Chryseobacterium gleum
CTCAACGCAAGGACCTTCCCAATTGACCGCAGTCGCGGCAGCATTATCGAAAACACGCTGGATTTCGGCACACCAAATTTCAGCGCCTTCGTGAATTTGTTTGGCATACTTCCCTGTAAAGGCGACATCGCCAGTGAAAACAATCTTGACGGGATTAAATTCACTTTCTGTAATCACTTTTGCAACCGAGTCAACACTCGATTTTCGACTCAATCGCCACAACCATGCAGCCATATACAAAGCCGCCAAAACGCCAATGGCACCAAATCCGGCTACTGCAAATTCAAAACCAAATAAGCTTCCCAGTAACCAAAGGCTCAACCATCTCAAGGTTAAAACCATTGTATTGTAATACAAATGTTTCTTTAGTTGATGGTGCACATTGATGAGATGGGACAATGGATTGATCCAATACAAAATAAAAATCCAGGGAGCCAGCAAAACAGCGAATAATCCCGCATCTCTATACACTTGCCCAAAAAAGAACTCAAACAAATCTGGTCCCTTCAGCATGAGTAAGGTAAATGGAAGAATGGCGCTTAAACCAAAAATGCGCAACCAACGTTTGGTCCAATCATGGACGGATTCAGAATCTGATTCGATTTGACTGGTCTTTACATTGAAAACTTGAGTCAATGAAGCGCCAATAAAAGCAATAGGAGCCGTTAAGATTTTATGGGCCAAAGTGAAATTCCCCATTAAGGCAGCGTTTCCAAACCAGGGCAAAACAAAAAAAGGCAGTTGCCTTGAAACAGCATTGAAAAGTGAAGACAACATGGATGGAACGGGGAAATGTGCATATGCAGCAAAAGCCAAATGCATGGGACTTTGAGACAATTGCATTGATTCTATTTGACGTCGCATATTCCATAGCAACCAACCGTAAGCAGCTGCTTGACCCATCACCCAGGCAATTACAAGTATTCCGTTGTAATTGGGAACAACCCACGCAAATGTTATACTAAAAAACAACGTGAAAAAAGATTGAATCATCCTGGACTTGGCCATGATGGAAAATGCTTGAATTCTATTGTTCCATTGCATGGTTGCCAAAATGCCACCCTCAAAAAACACACTGCATCCAAGCAGCAATACCACTACACTAAAATGATATGGAGAAAAATAATCCGGAAAAAACCAAGCCGTTAAGGCCAATACAATAGATGCCAAAGCACCAAGATAAATGGCCCATCGACGTGCGATGCGCCACAAAGACCAAGCCTCTGAATGGGCTTTTGGCAGGAGAATAGCGGATTCTAAACCGCCACAAGCCCATACGCTAAAGACACCCACAAAAGCACTGAACATTCCCAATGTGGCCCATTGTTCAGGCGCCAGCCAAAGGGTGAGGATCGGATAGGATAAAAAGGTCAACAACTGAGCGATTACAGAACCGCTCAACAAAGTGATTATTTTTTTAACTAACGACAATGGAATTACTCCCAGGAATATTCGACCATTTTGGTTTTGTCATCATTGACAAAAACCTTGATTTTCTTGCCTGATTGGGTTCGAAGAGGCTTCAGATCAAACGCTAACTTCTCTGTCAACAGTGCCCTACAATTGTCACCATTGGCATTGTGTTCCAAAAACAATGGCAACTGCGGAGGCAGACTCTTTAACAAGTTACCATTGGAAATCATTTGAAAAGAATGCGTTTTACATCCACCACTGTATTGCACAGCTATGTACAGAGAATCTCCAACAACATTCATGTCAATGACGGAAAAAGCGTCACCTTTTGCAGGTCCCACATAAGCCTTATCGACAGTGATAAAACCATCATTTCCTGTGAGCATTTCTTGCATCATACCCAAACCGTCTTCTTCTTTCACTATGGGTTGTTTTGTTTTACAACTGTAAATGGTCATTAAAATGAATGCACCTAAAATTACTTTTCTCATGCTGTTGTGGTTTCTAATTGTTTTTGCAAGTTAAACATTTCATCTCTCAAACGAGCGGCATTCATAAAATCCAACTCCTTGGCCGCTACTTCCATTTGTTTCTTGGTGGTTTGAATCAATCCTTGCAATTGGTCTTTGGATAAATACTGATGTACAGGATCTGCGGCCATTGGTGTATTCCAGTCCGTCGGTTCGGTGTAAATCTTCTTGGCAGCGGTGCTGATGTGGTCCTTTGTCACTTGACGTGGAACAATGCCATTCTCTTCATTGTAGGCCAATTGTTTGGCCCTTCTTCTGTCCGTTTCCTGCATTGTGGACTTCATGCTGTCCGTTACTTTATCTGCATAAAAAATCACACGACCATTTAAATTTCGGGCCGCACGACCAGCTGTTTGGGTCAATGATCTGTGGCTTCGGAGAAAGCCCTCCTTGTCGGCATCCATAATGGCCACCAGAGATACTTCAGGCAAGTCCAAGCCTTCCCGCAACAAATTGACACCAATCAATACATCAAACTCCCCTTCTCTGAGCCCTCTTAATATTTCGATGCGATCCAATGTTTGCACTTCACTGTGTATGTATCTGCATTTAACGTTGATTCTGTCAAAGTATTTTGCCAACTCTTCAGCCATTCGTTTGGTCAAGGTGGTTACCAACACACGCTCTCCTTTGTCGACAGTCTTTCTAATCTCTTCCAACAAATTGTCTACTTGGTTTTTTGTAGGACGAATTTCAATAGGAGGATCCAACAAACCCGTTGGGCGAACTACTTGATCCACCACAACGCCTTCTGATTTTTCCAATTCATAGTTGGCCGGTGTGGCAGAAACAAAAATGACTTGATTCTGCATTTCTTCCCATTCATTGAACTTCAAAGGTCTGTTGTCCATGGCTGCGGACAAGCGAAAACCATGTTCAACCAAATTCACTTTTCGGCTTCGGTCTCCGCCATACATGGCACTGACCTGACTAACGGTGACATGGCTCTCATCAATCACAAACAAATAATCTTTTGGAAAGTAATCCATCAAACAGAAAGGGCGTTGTCCTGGCTGTCGGCGATCAAAATAACGCGAGTAATTCTCAATGCCTGAACAATACCCCAACTCCTTCATCATTTCAATATCGTAGGTGACACGTTCTTCCAAACGTTTGGCTTCAGTGTCTTTTCCTTCTCTTTTAAAAGCCTCCACCTGCACCACCATATCTTGCTGAATCTCCCAAATCGCCTCATTCAAAGTCTCTTTTGAAGTCACGAATAAATTGGCGGGATAAATACGAATGGTCTCGTACTTCATTATTTTTTTTCCTGAAGCGGGATCAATGCTATCAATGGACTCAATCTCGTTGTCCCAAAACACAACCCGAATGGCATGATCTGCATAGGCCAAGAAAATATCTACCGTATCGCCGCTTACGCGAAATGTACCTCTAGCAAAATCAACCAATGCCCTGCTGTACAAGCTTTCTACCAACCGATGCAGGAATCCTTGACGACTCATCTTTTGACCTTTTTTCAGATCAATGACTGATTTATTGAATTCAATGGGATTACCAATACCGTAAATACAAGAAATGGAGGCTACAACGATAACGTCTCTTCGTCCAGAGAGCAAGGCAGAAGTAGCGCTTAGGCGCATGCGTTCAATTTCCTGGTTGATGGCCAAATCCTTTTCGATGTAGGTATTGGTTACAGGAATGAATGCCTCTGGCTGGTAGTAATCATAGTAACTGACGAAATACTCCACCAAATTGTCCGGAAAAAAGGCCTTGAACTCTCCGTAAAGTTGAGCGGCCAAGGTCTTGTTGTGGGAGAGGATCAAAGTAGGACGCTGGGTTTGCTCAATGACATTGGCAATGGTAAATGTTTTACCAGAGCCGGTTACGCCCAATAAGGTTTGAAATTTCTCATTGGTTTCAACTCCCCTAACCAATTGTCTTATCGCTTCAGGTTGATCACCTGAAGGGGTGAAGGGGGATTGAATTTTAAATTGCATGTACAAATTTAGCGGGGTCTGTGCACAAATGCACTTAATCCGACATAGAAATTTCTCACGGGAGAAGGATTGTAGTATCTACCAGCGCTATCATTCAGTTGATGAAAGGATGAGTAGGCACTATTCAGTGCATTGTTGATTCCAATCATCCAATGCCATGCAAGGGAGCCATTATTTTGCAAGCGGTGAAATGCATTCCCTGATAATCTCACTTGCATCAAATGATAAGGATTGGCCCACACCGTGTTTCCATTGTTCAGCGCCATCTTGTCTATCCATTGGTCGGAAATGGTCAATTGAATTTTCTCTTTCCATTCAAAATCCCATCCTGCCTGCGCTGTATGCAAGGCAGTTCCCGGCATTACTAAACCTGAGAAATTGTCTCCATTGTTTGTGTAGGTATCAAAAACATACTCGGCTCGATGCGCATTGAGCCAACCATTGCAACGCAAGGATTTATTGGACCCGATATAGAAATTGTATTGCATAACAACCTCCCAACCATTCTGTGAAGTACTACCCGCATTGACATAACTTTCTGGAACTGCAGCATTAAAATCATTGGGCAAAATGATATTGGACATCGCTTGCTGATAACGCGCCAATTGCCACTCCATTCCTTTGACAGATCCTTTCAATCCCAACTCCAATTGTTTGCCCAACTCTGGCTGTAGAGAAACATTGAATTGACCTTTGGTATAGTCTACTTGTTCGAAAACATTGGGGTTTGAAAATCCAGCGCCGTAATTGACAAATAGAAATTGATTTGGATAACACTTCAAACTGGCAGCCACTCTAGGTGTCCAATTGGGGTTCCAAGAAAATGAATGATCCTCTTGCTCAGCAGTTCCGTATTTTCCTGAAGCGGATACATTGGTTTGATGTTGTGCAAAACCAGCTTGGAAAAGTCCAATGTCTCTCCATTTCAATTGACCACCGACATGCGCAAATCCTTGCCAATAATCAATGTCGTAGTTGTACTTTAAGTCACCACGATCTCCATCAACCAAATAAAATTCTTCAATGGTAAATTTCTCTTGTTGCAATTCAAAGCCTGACTTCAAAGTAAATGACCAGTTTTTGTTTTCGATAAGTTGATAGCTCAACAACGCTCTGCTGTTGAGTCCTCTATTAGCCTCATCCTTAAAGCCAGAAAACGCGGCACTTGTTCCGTAGGGGTTGATTTTGATACTACCCTGGTAGCTCAACCGCCACATGGCTTCCCAATTGCTGTTCCAGTTTCGGTCTTGACCAAAACCCATCATCCAACGATTCCTTTCCAGTCGTGCTTGATTGGCCAAGGAGAAAGGTCGAGCCGCTTGAGGATTTAATGCGACGTCTTTCTCATTCAAGCTACCTGGCAATCCCCATTGTCCTTGATGGTATTGGAATTGGGTAATGTTGGCTCCAATCTTATCACCATCATTCCTTATGCCCCATTTGAATAAGCTTTTTACTTCTTTGTGAACGGTTAATAGCAATTGGTTCCTCGCATTGGATTCTTGTTGGCGATATCCATTGGTTCCTGCTTTCACATAGGCAATTGAAAGTTGTCTTTTATTATAAATTTCAGGTAAAGCGACATTGACTCCATACTGCAAACGGTAATAGCCCCAACTTCCCATGATCAAACTAGACTTGGCTGTTTGTGTGAGATAATTGGGACGCAAACCTTTCATTAAAACCACTCCACCAGTTCCGTTGCCGTACTCAGCAGCGGCGGGACCTTTAACAACTTCAGCTTCTGAAACCCACATGGGGTCAATGACCTCAATTGGTGTTGTTCCATCTGGGGAAGTCAATGCAAAACCGTTGAAGTACATGCGTACATTGCGAATACCAAATGTGGAGCGAAGCATGGAGCCACGAATATTGATGCGTGGACTGCCTCCTTGACCTCTGGACTCTAGCATTACACCAGGAATGGCATTTAATCCTTGTTGCAAAGAGGAGCCATCTGAATTCCATTGTTTGAAATTGAGAATACCTAGCATGGCAGGCAATTGAGCATTCTTCAAACGGGATGAAAAAGCTGAAATCTGAAGGGTATTCTCCAAGTGGAAGTTGGGCTGAAAAAAATAATACGCTGTTTTTTCGGAATTACCCAAATAGGCATAACTGACTGCATCCTCTTCGTTGAAAACCCACCTATTACAATCACCTGAATAGCAAATCATCAATACGTCGCCGTTAGACATGTTCAAGTTGACGCCATTCTTTGGGTTAAGGTGTTTACTTTCTCCATTTGTCCAATTGGCACAAGTCCATAAAGATGACGTTGTATCCAAAGACAAGTCATCATCAAAGTGAACAATGATTTTGAAAGGCTTGCGCTCAGTTTGTTGGGCCTGCACAGAAAAAAAACAGCCCACCGTGAAAACGAGGGCTGCTATCCTTTGAAAATTCTTCATTAATGCGATACCACAAATGTTTTGGTCACGGTTCCTTTAGGACTAGAGCAACGAACGAAATAATTTCCCGCTGCCCAATCTTGGACATCCCATTTCATTGTTGCGTTATTGACCAATGCTGTATTCACCACTTGGCCATTGAAATTGATGACTTCAACGGTATTTCCTATGAAAGTTGAACTAAAATTCAAAGACAATTCATTGGAAACAGGATTAGGGAAAACGACAATGTTTTGTTCTGGCTGATGACTCAACACAGAGGTATTGGTGTAGGCCAAGTTTCTGAATTCCTTGATGATGTTTGGCCCTGCTCCGGGATATGATGAACCATTCAAAGCCATGTACAAAGCGCCTGTGTGAGGATTCACACAAAAATCACGAATGCGTTGATTGAAAACTTGGAAGTAGGTATCCTGCGCATCAACGCAGGTTGCTGTTTGTCCATCGGCGCTCAAATGAATTACTGAAAGACGCTCGTAGGTTCCACCCAAACCACCCAACACAGCCATCAAAATACAGTTCTGCCATTCAGGAATGGCGGGGTGAATATAGTATTCCAAACCATTAACGGCACGGCAAGGTGACCATTCTAAAATAGGTTCTTTTACATTGTTGGCAGTGCAATAGTTTTGTTCAGCCGTTGTATTACAAGCCCCTTGAACAGTTGGCCACCCGAAATTGCGGTTGGGTTCAACGATATTTAATTCGTCAGAGCTATTTTGACCGTGCTCACTTTCGTAGATGATTCCATTGGGACCAACACAAAGCCCTTGACCATTTCTGTGGCCAAAAGAATATACGTATGAAGAAGGATCAGGATTATCACTTGGGATACTTCCATCCAAGTTGATGCGCAAAATTTTGCCATTCAAAGATGAGATGTTTTGACTGCTAACACCTTGGTCGCCGTTGTCTCCAGTAGTCATCAATATTTTGTTATCTGGAGTAATGATAATGCGAGAGCCATTGTGAATAGCAGCACCACCGATAGCATCAATCAAAATGGTCTCATTGACTAACGCTGTTCCATCGTATTCAAACATAGACAAACGCTCCTTAATGGTGTTGGCACCTTGGTTGTAATTGTATACAACATAGACTTTTGAATTGGTTAAAAAGTCAGGATGAAGGCACATGCCCAACATACCTGGTTCACTGCCACCGTTGTAGGGAACAGTCTTGGTCAACAACGTCTCGTAATTACCCGTTGCAGGATCAATGCGCAACACATTACCCTTTCTGGTTGTGCACCAAATGTGATCATCTTGTCCCCAAACCAACTCCCAAGGGATTTGGACACCCGTTACCAAATCGTATTCCGTTAATGTGGTGTTTCCCACTTGGTGCGTATTTTGAGCATTTACACAATAGGCGAATAGCATGCCTATAACAACAACTAGTTTTTTCATCTTGAAGGTAAAAATAGATGAGCAGCCGCTTCACGACAAATTTTTAACGAATGAAAAAGATCATTATGCGTGCCTTATAGGTTGTTTGGTTTGTCTTAGCCAATGAATGAAATTTGAAGAAACATCTTTTGCTTGAGAAAACAACAGAAACCGCAAGGCCTTTCCGCGAAAAAAAATGACCATCTTGAATCCCAAATCAGCGTTGTTTCTTCTCGATACTAATGCAAAATGATCATTCTCTGAACTCCTCGTTCAGATACTATGGAATAAACACCCGAGGGCCATTGATCCGTCGAGACACGTTCTTGCCCTTGCAAAACCAGACATAAATCACCTTGGATATTGTACACCTGACCATAACCTCCGGACCAATAGAAAAAATCGTTGGCCGGATTTGGACTGATCTGCAAGCGTTCAATGGTTTGTTCGGAAACACTGGTGGACATATTGCTAGCGGCGGGTGTTACTGATGTTGTTACTTCCCAAGGTGAACCGCCATCAACTACCCTAGCAAATGATTGCTGCACCGTGACGACAGGAAATGAAATAGAGTCTAACCAATGAAAATCACCATTGTCCCAATGCGATATCCCAACAAATTCACCGTTACTACTCAGCTTAAAATTCAAATGCCTATTGCCTTGTTGCGGACTGTCATCGGCCCAAAAGGTCAAGAATGACGAAGCATTGGATTGAATCTGTTTCAACTTCCATTTATTGGGATCATTGGGATTGTCTGTGATCCATATGTCATTCCACATGAACGGGGCGCTGGACTCTCTGTATATTTCTATCCAATCCTCTTGCTCTCCTAATTCATCGGCAAAACCCAAAGTGCCTGAAGGGGCAATCTCATTGATCCAATAACCCAAAGAATCCAATCCAACATGGGTTACAAAGATTTGACAAGGATTGGCAACCATATTCTGACTCAGTGGAACTACTTGCCATTCTATGGTTCCTTGAAATCCAGCTAACGGCAAAATCACCCGCATGGTGTTGTCCCATATTGTGGTTCCTACAATTTCAGGAGATAATAAATTCCAATTGGAAGCCCCTTCAATTCGGTAACCTACATTGGCCGAATTGGCCGTTGACTTAAAAGTCAATTCAATTTGACCATCAAAGACTTTAGAAGATACTTGATACACCAAATTTGGAGTGGGAACGTTGTTGTCCAATTGACTCAAAGCAGAAGTTACCCTGTTGCTGATAAATTCTGAGATTCCAAAGGTCACATGATCTCCCCATGCGCTGTCCAGTGCGTTGGTGAAATCTGCTTCATCAAAGCCGTAATCCAAGGTACGATAGACATCATTAAGGGCAGAAGGAGTAATCACGGATTGCAAAGTCTGAAGCTGATTGAGGTATTCGTTTGAGCCAATATAATTTGCTACCTCTTGGATGTAATGGCTATAAATAGAGCGAAACTCTGGCGTTGCCATCATCTTGTTGTACAAGACCAAGTCTGCGCTTCCATCCCAATTGTAAATGTTTCGGGAACTCCAATTGATATTGAACCAGTCAATTCCAAATGTATTATCCGTATCATAGGGAATAAACTCCAATCGATGGGTCAAATCATTTTGATAAAGGTAATAGTTGTTTTTATTGAAATGAGCACCATCCCAATTGCCTGTCATGATATCAATGGCCATGTATTGCAATAGCCGATCAACATTGAATACTTTTCTAAGTTCACATGGCAAATTGGCAATGGGAGTATTGTTGATGATCTGAATGAAATCTGCCAAGTCTTGAAAGTCATTCAATTGGTTGTTGTTTTCCAAATCATAAATCACGGAACTCCAAGGAGAAAGTACTTGATAATCAGAACCATTGGGTCCCAAATACTCCAGCGTAGCTGGATAAAGGCATTTCCAACGATTACCTATTTTTTCATTATAATACAACTCTGTGAACAAGTCATCAACAAATTCAACATTGATATAAAGCCCTTTGTATTCGCCATTGATGTGCAATTCAGTAAAGCTCACCCGAGAACCAGGCAAACCAAAGTGACGGCATAAATCCCAATACATTTTGGCGCGCATCAAACTAGGATCATTGTGGTTTCCATTGAGATTCAATTCTCGCAATCCCTGCCACTTACCAATTCCATTGGGAAAATCGAAATTAAGTTTGAACGATTTCTTGGCCGCTTGCAAACTGGTATTTCCTCTTGACCTAAAACCAACGTTGACCAGTGAATCATTTAATCCATTGGATTCAAAAACAAAAGTTGCAGGAAACTCATGCCCATTGCCTAAATAGTCTGGGGATAACAGCAGCGCCAATGAATCCGGATGTATATAAACCTTGATTTTGGTTACTTCATCTTGTACGAAAACATTCCCCCAATCAGGCAATTGACTTATTCCTTGATTCGAGAAAAAAAAACTGAAGCAAAAAATCAAAAGATTCCGCATACTCAAGACTTCAAAAGATGAAGCATACACCAGCCATCTTTTACGACCTGCTTTATAACAGCGGCCTCTGGGAATGCGTTGGTAAGAATAGGCACATCTTGCTCGTAGAAGCCACTCAACAACAAGTGTCCTCCGCTGTTCAGATGCGACCAATAAATTGCTCCATCGCGGGTAAGTATATTTCTATTGATGTTGGCCAATATCACATCATAACTTTGCGTAATCATCTCCGCACCGCCTTGAATGGATTGTATTTTAGAACAATCATTTCGCAAAGCGTTTTCGTTGCAATTTTCAAAAGCCCATTCATCAATATCAATGGCATCCAATTCCACCGCTCCTTTCTTCTCTGCTAGAATGGCTAAAACACCGGTACCGCTGCCCATGTCCAAGACCTTTTTTCCCGACAAGTCCATGGTTAACATTTCAGCCAACATCAAATGCGTGGTGGCGTGGTGTCCTGTGCCAAAGCTCATCTTGGGTTCTATGATCAACTCAAAAGGCACTCCCAATTGCTCATGAAAAGGAGCGCAAACGCGACACTCTGGAGACACTTCAATGGGTTCAAATTGGCTCTCCCATTCAGCGTTCCAATTCTGCTGCTCTATCTCTTTCCATTGATAGGAAACTTCACAATCTTCTACATTCCAATTTTCAATGATCAACTCCATGCGATTTTCGTCCCAAACATCCTTCTGGATGTAGGCGGTTAAACCATCCTCTTCCTCAACAAAACTCTCAAAATCGATGTCTGCTAGGTAAACAGTTAGTACCTCCCGATAGGGTAAAACGGGGTTGATTTGGAATTTAACTTCTATGTAGTTCACTGTGCTGCACTATTAATAATGGAAACAAAATCATTTACCTTCAAGCTTGCACCTCCTACCAATCCGCCATCGACATTGGGACAAGCAAACAACCCATCAGCATTTTGAGGATTGACACTGCCGCCGTATAGGATGCGGATACCCTGAGCCACCTTGTCATTCCATTGCTCTGAAATGCTCTTGCGTATAAATGCATGCATCTCCTCTGCTTGGTCATTGCTGGCAGTAACTCCTGTTCCGATAGCCCAAACGGGTTCATAGGCTATTACAACAGACATCATTTGCTCAGCCGATAAACCAGACAATGCAGTTAAAAGCTGCTGCCCTACTACCTTCTCCTGCTCATTGGCTTGACGTTGGGTTAAAGTTTCCCCGCAACAATAAATGGGTGTGATACCATTCTCCAAACAGCGTTGTACTTTAAGACCAATTATTTCATCTGTTTCATGGTGGTACATTCTGCGCTCACTGTGCCCCACTATGGCTGCATCCACTCCCATGGCTTTGAGCATGGGTGCTGATATCTCACCAGTATAGGCGCCCTTTTCATGAATGCTCACATCTTGGGAGGCAATTTTGATTCCTTTTTGTTGAATGGACAATAACCGCTCTAAATAGATAGAAGGGGCTCCAATGATAACATCAGCTGCTTGATTTACTGATGGCAAGTCTTGAATAAACTGATCAACTTCATTGATCAATAAATTCATTTTCCAATTTCCTGCTGCAATTTTTTTTCTCATATCAATTGATTTCTAGAACTAAACCTTTTAAATATTCACCTTCAGGATGAAACAAACTTATGGGATGATCCTCTGGTTGGTGCAGTTGGTGTAAAATCTTCACTTCTCGTCCTGAGTCAATTGCAGCAGCAAGGATGGCACCTTTGAAGGTGTCTTTATCGACTGCTTGAGAACAAGAAAAGGTAAAGAGAATTCCACCCGACTTTATCTTACGAATAGCTGCCTCATTGATTTTCCGATAACCTTGCACCGCTTTGTGCTTTGCACTCAAATGCTTGGCAAAAGCGGGAGGATCCAACACGATCACGTCATAATCACTGCCAACGGTTTTGATATATTCCACAGCGTCTGCCTTGATAACAGCGTGTTTATCTTCTCCGTATCCATTGAGGGCCACATTGATCAATGTCAAATCCAAAGCCGATTGAGAACTGTCCAAACTGTCCACATGAATGGCTCCCGCTTGCAAAGCAGTCAAAGAAAATCCGCCGCTGTAGCAGAATGTGTTCAATACTTTTTTTCCTTTTGAATACTTGCCTAAGAGTTTTCTGTTTTCTCTTTGGTCGATGAAAAAACCGGTCTTTTGCCCCGTTTCCCAATCAATGGAATATTTCAAATCCCATTCTTGGGCTTGAATCTCCACCTTGCTTCCAAGGGCGTAATAGGGCTCTTGATCTCCATTTTTTTCAGCTGGTTTGACGTAAATGGCTTTCCAATCTCTACCCACCTTTTGCATGGCATCCGCTATATCCTTGGCATTGCGCAACATTCCATGACTGTGTGGTTGTAAAACAGCCACATTGTCATAAACATCAATAATCAATCCGGGCAAGCCATCTCCTTCACCGTGTACCCATCTAAAAATATTGGTTGACGTATTATCAATCAAACCCATATTCATCCGTAAATTCCAAGCCTTTTGAAGTCGGTTCACCCAAAAATCAGCATCCACAACATTGTCTTTAAAGTCAATGATTCTAACACAAATTGATCCCTCATGAAAATGACCTTGTCCCAAAAATTGACCTTTGGCATCCACTACTCTTACCCATTGGCCATCCTCAGGAATTTGATTGACGCTAGCAACAGCACCTGAAAAAACCCATGGATGCTTTCTGCGCAGGGATGCTTCTTTACCTGGTTTTAATTGGATGGTAGGAATTGGAATACTCATATTTATTTGTTTTTAAAGTCACCCCAAAGTTGTTGCATCCATTGATCAATGGATTGTTCTTTGCTGTTGTGAGCGGCTTGGTAAAATTTTTCGGTTCTGACTTCTTTTGGAAGATAATCTTGCAAGATAAAATGATTGGGAAAAGAATGGGCATATTGATATTGTTGACCATATCCCAACTCTTTCATCAATTTGGTGGGAGCATTGCGCAGGTGAATGGGCACTGGCAAATCACCCGTTTGATGAACCTTAGCAATGGCCGCATCAATCGCCAAGTATGCAGAATTGCTTTTGGGTGAAGTTGCCAAATAAATGGCGCATTCGCTCAAAGGAATTCTGGCCTCGGGCATTCCGATTTGATGGACAATATAGGCTGTAGCTTGCGCAATCAACAGGGCGTTGGGGTTGGCCAAACCAACGTCCTCTGCCGCTAAAATCATCATGCGTCTTGCGATAAACATGGGATCCTCTCCTCCCACAATCATTCTTGCCATATAATACACTGCGGCATCAGGATCGCTTCCTCTGATGGATTTGATGAAAGCCGAGATGATGTCGTAATGTTGTTCACCATTCTTGTCATAATGTGCGGCATTGGCATTGGCCCATTTCTCGACGTCTGCGTTATTTAAAACTGGAGGTTGAGGCAAATGATCCACGACCAACTCTAAAATATTGAGCAACTTTCTGGCATCCCCACCGCTGTAACGAATCAATGCCTCTGTTTCTTGAACAACAACAGATTTGGCTTTGATGATTTCATCGGATTGAATGGCACGATGAATAAGACTCTCCAAATCTTCACGTGTATGATTTTCCAAAACATAAACCTGACAACGAGAAAGCAAGGCGTGATTGACTTCAAAAGAAGGGTTTTCTGTTGTGGCACCAATCAATGTAATCCAACCTTTCTCCACTGCACCCAAAAGCGCATCCTGCTGTGATTTGGAGAAACGGTGAATTTCATCAATGAAAAGGATCGTTGACTTTTGAAACAACCCTGTTCGCTTGGCTTCATCGATGACTTCTCTGATTTCTTTGACTCCTGAGTTGATTGCGGATATTGCCTTAAAAGGTCTATCAACAGAAGCTGCGATAACTGAGGCCAATGTTGTCTTCCCAACACCTGGAGGACCCCATAAAATCATGCTCGGAATTCTTCCCGCTTCAATGGCGCGTCTAAGGGGTGCATTTTCACCCAATAAAGCCTTTTGTCCAATGTAATCAGACAAACTTTGAGGGCGCAAACGTTCCGCTAGTGGTATCATGCAATATGAAAATACCTCAATGATTTCTCGTTCGGGGTTATAATTTCAAATGCGTACTTTCCCACTGGCCTGCCAACGGTGTTAAAAACAAAAGAGTGATCTCCCTTCTCTGAGTGGCCATCTTGAATGACCTCCAAAACATTTCGGGTTTCATCCAATACGGAAACTTTTAAATACATGGGTTGCATCAAAAGCAAGCGGATAAAAACTTGTTCATCATCAAACACTGTCTCAGTATCCAAAGCCGGATACTTGGCTTGGACATTTTGACGTCCCATCATGTGCAGCAATCGCTTATACAAAATAAAAACCAAGACGGCCACCAAGGAAACCAACAAGGCATCACGCAATAATTCCAATTGACTCATACTACAAACTGATTATTCCTTCAATTTTACCTACGGCTTCATAACGAGAGAAAATGCTATCTGCATCCATCATCATTTCTTTGATGGTTAGACTGGTGTATTTCCCACCACTACTCTCTCGGGTAATGAATTGGGCACTTTCCCCAAAAATCATTTTCAAGGAAACTACTTTTTCTGGATTGGCCTCAAAGATAAACTTGAACATATAAGTACTCGGCCAATGGTGAATGGCATTCAACCTTTCTCTTAACAGATTTTTCTTCTCTTCATCCATTCAGCAAAAGTACGAAATATCACGAGAGCGCCTAGCGCAAACCCCGCATGAATTCATCAATATTCATGCGTTTTTTACCTTCCCATTGCACCTCCGTAGGATAATACCAGCCGTCCGCGGTACGAAAACGCAACTTGCCCTCTTTCAATTCTACTATTTCAGCATATTTTCCCAAGCCATCAGCCATTTCATGGTAACCCTTAAAAATCTTTAGCGTTTTATCTTTGTACATGGTCCAGGAACAAGGATAAGGGGACATTCCTCGTATAAAATTATGGAGGATTATCCCAGGATTATCCCAATGGATTTGAGCAATTTCACGAGACAATTTTGGTGCATGACAAGCATCGCTGTCCAATTGCTGTTGGGACAATGATGAACCTTCAAGAATCAAATGCACAGTATGGCAAAGGGTTTGCGCACCAATGACCATCATGCGGTCATGCAATTCTCCCGTTGTTTCATTGGGACCGATAGGTATGACTGTTCTTTCAATAACATCACCAGTGTCAATTTGCTCGTTAATGAAAAACGTAGTTACACCTGTCTCAGCCTCACCATTTACAACAGCCCAATGTATTGGAGCCGCTCCTCTGTATTTGGGCAATAATGAACCATGGAGATTTATGGTACCCAAGGCTGGCATTTTCCAGACAATTTCAGGAAGCATTCTAAATGCAACAACAACAAAGAGGACTGCGCGCCAATCAGCAAGGGATGCAAGAAAATCTGGATCTTTTAATTTGATGGGCTGAAGCGTTGGTATACCTTGACTATCTGCAAAAATTTTAACAGCACTTTGTTGTATTTTTTGACCACGACCTGCTGGTTTATCTGGCACCGTTACGACACCCACTACATTGAAATTAGCTGCCACCAATGCCTGCAATGATGTAACTGCAAACTCAGGGGTCCCCATGAAAACGATACTTTTGTTGATCATTGCTTTGGACATAAAAAAACGACCTTTCGGTCGTTTCATCATTTCATTTTTGACTTTTAGTCGATTAATATTTCATTCAACTCTAGGATATTCCCTCTGAACTCATTGTAATCCACATTTCCGGCAATCCCGTTCAGACGATGACGATCTGTTTTCTGCCAGAATGTCCAATTGCATCCTGGAGGATTTTTTCTGTAATCTGCTATCCACAGATGGTACTCGTCGCTCAGCACTGTCTCTAAATGTTCATTGTACATTCTGCAGGGGCAATAAATGATCGGCTTAACACCCAAAGAATCTTCAATCAAATCCACCCATTGTTTTACATTTTTAGATATCCAAGCAGAGTTGGGCATTTCCTTTTTAAATTCGACGTCCAAAACTGGAGGCAAATCACCTTTTTCAATGTGTGCTGTCTTCAAAAAGTGCAATGCTTGATCTTTTCCAGAAGTAGTATAAGAGAAGAAATGATAAGACCCCACTTTGATATCACGCTCCGCGGCTTCGAATTTGTATTTGTGATACAATCGATCAACGTGCGTAGTACCTTCAGTAGCTTTGAAAAAGATAAAATAGGGCTTTTCGCATTCTATTTGATCCCAATCCACTTGTTTTTGATGATGAGACAAATCAATCCCCCAAACCAAAGCTGTCGTATCCAAAAGTGAGTCAACTGGAACTTGATTATTTGGCATAGACCCGCGAGAGGTCATAGCAGTATTTCCGATGAACAATGCTGTCATCAACAATAAATAACCAAGAGCTGCAATCCACTTTTTCATATCCCAAACAAGTTTTAAAAATAAACAATCTTTCCTATTTTTCAAAACAAAGAAAAAAAAGGCATAAAATTGCCCTGCTACTCAGATAGTTTTACACAAGAAGATGGTGAATAGCTTACCCTCTCGAAGAATTATCACTTAAATTTGAAAAATAACCAATCATTTGCATTGCATGACAACTAAACAAGAAATTTGGAAAGCCTTCAAATTGATGGTGATTCTTATTTGTTTTCCACTTCTAACTCAGGCTCAGATAGTCATCAATGAAGCTTCCAATAGAAACTTTGACCAACTTTTAGATGAGGATGCAGAAGCGCAGGATTGGGTTGAACTATATAACAACGGCACTGAAGCTATCAATCTCAATGGATATCAATTGAGTAAAAACAACAGCGCACTTAATGGGTTTGTTTTTGGATCGTACATTTTGTCTCCCAATGAATACCTTCTTGTTTTCTGCAGTGGCAAGGACAGGCAATATTCAGAGGCCTTTACTTTTGTGCATGGCTCGGATGGTTTCATTCCCCAGAATGGGTGGAATGACCACAACTTTACCACTCCCTATTTATGGGACGGGATAAGCAATTTGATCATCAACACCTGTTCCTACAGCAATACCGGATATACCGTAAACAGTATTTTCAATCAAACCTACACCACCTTTCCAAGTGCAATAGTTGCCGTTCAAGATGATGGTGACGGGATTTGTGGTGCTCAAACAGGTAATGTGCACAGTGTAAGACCCGTGATGAAAATCAATGGTGTTGTTATTGGAAGTTATGATTATGTTAACGGCACAACGGACTATCCGGCACCATACGGAAATTGGTACTGGGCCGCCAGAAATCAGTTCATGCTCCGAGCGGATGAATTGAGCGCAGCAGGAATTGTTCCTGGAGAAATACAACAAATCTCTTTTGATGTCAACTATACTGACCCAACAGTCTATACGTACTTCAACGTTCAAATGAAGCAAGTAGGTCAAACAGAAATGACCAATCAATTCATCAACAATGAGGGCGCTCATTTTCACACCAATTTTGGTTTGAGTTCATCTGGAGATTCCTTGTATTTGTTTAATCAGCAAGGGCAATTGGTCAATGATTTCTACGTGAACTGCCCCACCTACAATATCAGCCAAGGAAGGATGCCCAATGGCATTGGCAATGAGCTTACCTTCTCGATACCCAATCCAGGTGAGTTGAACAACAACGATGTCATTGTTAACGGCATGGCAAGTCCTCCACTTTTCTCAGAGGGTTCTGGCGTATTTAATGGCCTGATGAACATTGACATTTATGACACCAACCCGACGGGGGCAAGCATTTATTATACAACCAATGGAAACGAACCCACCGTTAATGACAATTTATACAATGGAAATTCCATTCCCATTTTTCAGTCTACTGTATTAAGAGCTAAATCGTTTATATCAGGAATGTTGCCTAGTGAAATGACCAGCGCTAGTTATTTGATCAACGTCAACCACTCCACGCCTATAGTCAGTGTAACCACTGATGCAAGCAACCTTTATGGTGCAGACGGGATTTTTGACAATTGGTGGCAAGATTGGGAGAAGTATGCGCAAATGGATTACTTTGATTCCACAGCACAACACCAATGGGTCTTTTCGAGACAAGCAGCCATGCAGATTGATGGCGGAGCGGGAGGCAGCAGATCCCATCCGCAACACAGTTTTCGATTGGAGTTTGCGAAATCTATTTTCGATGAAAATCCTGTTTTACTGCCATTGATTCCGCACCAACCCAATCGTGCTGATTATGACCGATTGTATTTCAGAAATGGTAGTAATCAATGGTTACAACTCCCATACAAGGACGGTGCATTGACTGAAATGACAACAAGAGCCAACCATGGCTATTACTCCACCATGCGTCCTGTAAGCGTTTACCTTAACGGACAATACTTTGGTTTGTATGAAATGCGTGAGAAATTAGATGAAGAGTATTTCAAACATCAAGACAATGGATCCAAAAGCAGTATGGATGTTTTATCCTTGAGTTATTGGAATGGCGGTGTATTGCGCGCAACTGCAGGGGACGTTGAAAACTATTGGAATGACGTGGGTTACGTTTGGGGATTAGATCCCAACGCCCCCAATTACCTTCCAACAATCGATTCCATTTTTGACATGACCTACCTTACAGATTATATCATTGGAGAATCTTATGTGACTAACTATGATTGGCCATACAACAACATAAAAATTCACCGCAGTGATTCAACACTTAATAAATGGAGATTTGCTACCATTGATTTGGAATTGAGTTTGCAACCCAATGGTTGGAGTGATTGCAGCTCCAATGGGTTAGAGCATGCAATGGGCAACGGCCAAGACAATCCATTCATCAGACCGTGGTGGCAAAGTTTAGCCAATCCGCAATACAGAAGATACTTTATCAATCGTTATGCGGATGTATTAAACTCAAGTTATCGCATCGAAAGATTATTGGAAGTGGAAAATAACTTCTTCAACATTTGGACTCCTGAGATGCCCAACGAATATCAACGCTGGGGAGATCCTTGGAACGTCGGTGGATGGATGCAAGACTATTACAATCGTCATTTACAAATGCGAGAAGAGCTGCTGTGCAAGTCTCAAAACATAAGAGGACAAATACAAGGCGTTATGGGCCTAGGCGCTCCGCGAGAGATAACACTCAACATTGAGCCATCAAGTGCTGGTGAAATTCATTTGAATACATTGAACATTTCAGACAGCACCTGGAGTGGGTTTTACTTTGAAGATGTAGACATCGATCTTATGGCCAATGCCAAGCCCGGTTATCAGTTTAGTCATTGGGGAGTAAACAATATTATTGAAGACACATTGAGCGCATTTTGGAACGGCTTCATCAATGAGGATGACTTAATATTTACGGCATATTTCGAAGAGGACACCACTACTGTAAATTCTATACAAACCTTAGAACCTTTTGAAGTTCACTTGTTTCCCAATCCTGCCCAAGAGCAAATCCAAATCATCTCTGAATCATTGAATAGTACAGTAGAATTCTTCGATATCTTGGGACAAAAAATTGATACCAGAGGATTTATCGGAAATCAAACATCCGTT
>CAMCTV010000039.1 GCA_945878635.1 Chryseobacterium gleum
ACTTACTATGCTGACGTTGATGGAGACGGATATGGTAACGAATTTGCATCTGTCTTGGCTGCTGTTCAACCAACAGGTTATGTAACCAATTCATTGGATTGCAATGACAATACTGCAGCAATTTCTCCAGATGTTTCGGAGGTCTGTAATGGCCAAGACGATGATTGCAATGATGCAATTGATGAAGGTTTTGCCACCAGCAGTTACTACTCAGATTTGGATGGTGATGGATATGGATCGGGTGCTGCAACGGTAGCATGCCAATCTCCAGGTGCGGGTTATGTTACCAATGCATTGGATTGTGATGATGAAAATGATAATGTCAATCCAGAAGGAGAAGAAGTTTGTGGAAATGGAATAGATGACGACTGCTTGAACGGTGATTTGGTTTGTCCAGTTGTTGGACCTGCCTACGCCGTATCCGTAGCTAACATCGGTCAATTTGGAACAGGTTCACAAAGTACTACGTCCGTTAACTTGGTTACTGCTGGTGATTCTCCTCAAAACTCAGGTTCAGGTAACGACCGTTGGTATAGCTTTACAGCCTCAGCCAATGCCATTCGTATTGCGTTGAACGGATCTACATCAGTTGCTGATGACAATGAAATTTCTATCTACGAAGGTCCAGCAGCTGTTGGCGCTATGATTCCTTTGGTTCAAGAGAATGATGTTCATCCAGGTGCACAAGGATTAGCTGCTGATGGTGGAAGTGAAACTTTGTTGTATGGTGGATTAACTCCTGGTCAGCCTTATTTTATTTGTATCAGAAATACCAATGCAACGCCAGGTATCAATAACATGGTTGTTTCTTATCTGAATGCGAGTCAGACTGATATTGGGGCTTACGCAGGGTATACCAATAACTTTACTTCGACATGTCAAAACTTCAAGGTGAAGTTCCGTGCAAATGCTGTGGGTTATACAATTAAGCGTTGGTCAAGCAACGATGTATCTGGAAATCCTGTTTGGCAATATGCGATTCCAAATTCAGGAACTTCAGTTGCCCCAACCGTTTGTCAATTGGGTAGAATCGCACCAGCCAATTTGGGTGCAAGTTCAGCCACGATTTATGTTACGGTTGATGTAAATTACAACTTGAAGGATGCGTTTGGTAATTCAGTACCCATGACGGCCAGCGGAACTGTGGTGTCATCTTTTACAATGAGCCCAGAGCCAGCATTGTTTGTTCGTACTTCAGATGCATGTCCCACATACAAGAGCCCAACCACAGGAACAGTTGCAACCAATCGTTCAGTTTGTGGTACGTCTCAGTATCAATGGGAGTTTACACAATTGACACCTATTTCGGGATTGCCCATATTGGAGAATGGACCTTTGGGAGGTTCTAGAACATTGGCATTGCTTTTAGTAGACGGAATAGCTGCTGGTCAAACATATGACGTGAAAATTCGTTCTGCTCATGCCGATGCCTCAACAACAACATTCAGTGCCAACAGTTGTGTGAGAACCTTTGGCGCAGCCGGGATGCCAACCATAGAAAGTGATGGTGTGATTGCAGAGCGTTCATTCAATGGTACCACAGCCAGTATCTATCCCAATCCCAATGACGGAAATGCTGTTGCTTTGAATGTCAACGGAATGGAAGGCTTGTTGCAAGTAAATATCACAGATGCTACGGGAAAATTGATTCAACGCAATCAATGGATGGTAGAGGGTTCATTGACCACCAACATCAACTTTGAGCAAGCATTGAGCAATGGATTGTATTTGGTAGAATTGACCAATGGCCAACAAAGCCAAACCATGCGCATGGTGGTGAATCGTTAAGATTAGATTTACAGACTGATAAAAACCCCTGTCGTGAGATGGGGGTTTTTTTGTGGGCAAAAATTAGTACTAAAGGAGTATTGTACAGGTTAATGTTTATCATGAATTTTGATAATTGATTTTTTAACCAATTTGTTTTTTTGCCACAATTTTTTAGTTATGAAAAGAGAATCTTATTTTGCATGCTTCATCTTGATTATTGCTATTCTTATCTCAATGGATTTTGAAGCTCAAATATTGCCAAATTCAGTCTTAAAAGATGAAGATGATGAGCAAACACTTCAAAGTTGGTTAGGTCAAGGATATCAGGGTGTCTTATTGTATAGGAAATCAATACATGGAGCCAGTTCAGCTGTCTTTCATGAACGATGCGATGGACAGGGGCCAACGATTGTTTTAATCAGAAATACACAGAATAACGTTGTTTTTGGCGGCTACGGAAATGGTGATTGGATGTGGACTGGCACATGGCAATATGGATACAGCTATTATGGAGGGTATTATGAGTATCAGACAACTTCTTATTCAGGTGGTTTAGGTTCATTTTTATTTAACTTGAACAATAATGTTAAGTTTGATTATCAATCTTCTGGGCAGAATAATGCTCAAACACAAATTGGTAACACACTAGGTCCAACATTTACCAATGGATTTCAAACATCTTCCAACATGAGCTATATCAATGTTGGAAATATGACCTCCTATTGCTCTCAGAATTACAACTTATGTAGAACGAATTTGTTTGGTGCAACAGGTCAAACATCTGTTTCAGATTACCTGTATGATATTGGTGAAATAGAGGTGTACAAAATTTTGTCACCAAATCAGGTCAATATTAGTCTTACTCAACCCAATATTTTGGCTCAATGTCCCAATGATCAGTTTAGTTTGACTTATAATGTGATTGGTTCGCTTTCAGGAACATCTGAACTTTTTGATGTTCAATGGAGCAATTCATCTGGAAATTTTGTTGCACCCGTTTATATCAGTCAGGCTTTGAGTTTATCAAGTGGACAAGGCAATGCACTCATCAATGTTCCTTCATCGGTGGCCCCAAATGCCAACTATAAAATCAGGTTTCGTCGTCAGTCTGACTCCGCAGTTTCAAACGCAGTTGATGTAAACATCAAAAACGTTTTTAATGTCGATTTTACCTCATCAGAATCAAGTGATGATGGTGTATTTTGTAATGGAGAAAGTTATAATTTCAGTTATACATTTTCGGATTGTGTCCCGCTGAGCGGTATCAATTGGACATTACGTTTACAGTCAAATTCACAGAGCTACAATGAGATTGTAGGTACAAGCCAATTATTGAACGGGATATTATCTATTAGCATCCCAACGAATGCGCCAGCGGCACAAGATTATATTTTAAGTGCTCAACTTTCCTTCAACGGACAAGACTATTATCAAAATTTTGGTGGTGTGCAAGTAGGCAATTCTACAAGTATAACCAATATTAATACTTTGCCTCTGTGTTATGGAGATTATTACTCTTTGGCTTATGCATTTAAAGGTTGTGATTTACCCAACACAAATCAATTTCAGGTTCAACTGAGTGATGCAAGTGGATCTTTTTTATCCCCGATTATATTAGGCATATTATCGTCTCAGAGTAACTCGGGAATGGTAGAGTTCTCTTTGCCCTCGGGTTTACAACCTTCAAATTTGTATGCGTTGCGCATTGTTCCTAGTGCTATCAATTCAGGTGTTTGGCAGGTTCTTTCTGGTTTTATGATTGGAAGTGTAGGTCAAATGACTATCTTGATAGATGGTAGTTCAACCTTGTGTCCAGGCGTTCAAACATTGAATTATAGTATAGGTTCAACTTGTCCTAACGCCTTTGGTATAGGTAATGTTTTCAATGTTGAAATGAGCAGTACAAATGGTACTTTTGAAAATCCTATCGTGGTAGGTGCTTTGTCTTCATCTGATCCAAATGGTAGTATTTCTTTTAACCTACCAATAAACACCCCTGCTAGTTCAAATTACAGTTTTCGGGTTGTTTCGTCAAATCCAGTTGTTGTTAGTAATAGTGTAAATCGATCCGTTGGGCTTTCAAGTATTGTTGTTAACTCAAATTCGAGTACTTGTGTCGGTTTGCCATATACACTCAATTACACAGCCAGTGGTTGTACTATTGGAACGGGTAATGTGTTTACTATGCAGTATTATAGTACAACAACATCATCTTGGGTAAATGTTGCAACATTGTCATCTACTGCATTGACAGGTTCAATTTCCTATACCATACCAGGAACATGGTTACCGGGTTATTATGACTTTAGGATTATAAGTTCATTGCCGCAATCCGTATACGCAGATGTACAAACTGTTCAAGTTGTTCCCAGAACCACGCTCATGGATATCGATATTTGGAATGTGGGCATTGGTGGGTCGTGGTGCCCGGGAGGTGTGATGACCGTGCCTTTTGTAAGAACTGGTGATTGCCCATTGCCAGCGGTTTCTGGAAATATTTATCGGGTGCAGATTAGCGCAACATCGGATTTTGCAACTCCTGTTGTTATTGGTTCTTTAACATCGACAGCCAATACCGGAACTATTTCGTGTACAATACCTGCAGGGTATGCGGGTAATTATTTTGTCAGAGTGATAGGAACGAGTCCGGTTGCAAACAGTGCTAATTATTATTCTATTTCTGTAGGATGTTCACCTCTGTATTTGAATTTGGCCACTACGGAAATTTGCCCTGGTCAGTCTATAACCATGGGTTATTCCAACGGAAACAACTGTACTTATGGCGCGGGTAATCAAATTAAGTACGAGCTAAGTAACGCCAATGGTGAATTTATCAGTCCAGTTGTATTAGCTACATACAACACTACTGCCGCGTCTACTAACCATACGTTTGTATTTCCGGCCGGTGTGACGCCGGGGTTGAATTATTATGTACGTGTTTCTAGCTCCAATCCTGCGAGGGTTTCCTCTATTTATAACTTGTTTGTTGGAAGGAAAACAAGTATCGTTTCAGGTATCAATTCAAATTATTGTACAGGAACAAATTATATTCATAATTATCAATATACTGGATGCACACTGGCAACAGGTAATGTGTTTACTGCTCAAATTTGTGCAACAAGTGATTTTTCTTCAGCAGTATACAATGTTGGAGCTTTAACTTCCAACGCGAATAGCGGTTCAATAACCGTGAATATTCCCAATACCGTTGTTTCAGGGAGTTATTTTCTAAGGGTCAAATCATCTATAGAGACCGGAGCTATATATTCTACATATCCTATTGTTATTGGCAACTCAATAATAGACAATAGTTTTATGAATGTCTTTGCTTATTGTTCAGGAATACCTCATTATCTTCAGTATTCGGTGACCTCTTGTCAAAGCTCACCATCCAATATTCAAATGAAAGTTTTGCTTTCTTATAATTTCACATCAGGTAATTATCCCGTTTATGAATTGTATAATGGATCTGTTAGTGCTTTAAACGGTACTATTGAGCTGAATACAGGTGTTCAAATACCAATTGGTGACTATAGGGTGAAAATGGAGTTTAATATTGACGGTTCTATTTCTCAATCAATAAGTGGATTTGTCTTTTACTACAATGGCGCGTCCTATTCTCCAAGCTCTGGAACAGGATTAAGTTATGGAGGAGGGAATTCGTTTTCCTCAGTAGGTTTAAATAGTTTTTGTTCTGGAGGACAGTTCACATTATCGCAAATAAACTATTATAGCTGCGCATATGCAGCCCCCAATCAATACAATAACACCACGGTGAGTTTAAAGTTGGTGAATTTATCCAATCCATCTATACCGGCGATAATATTTCAGACTTATCAAAATGTTGGTATAATACCCACAACAAATTTTACACTTCCTAATGATTTAATTGCAGGAGATATTTATAGTATTGTTTTGGAAAATTCTGTAGGTTATTGGGGAAAGTTAGATTGGGATTTTATCATTTCTCCTCAATACAACCTAACCTATACCGGAAATTTACCTGGCCAATATTGCCCTGGTCAGAATGTTTCTTTGAATCTTTCAGCTTGTTCTTTGTTGAACCCCAATCAGAATATTTTATTTGAGTTGTCGAATGAAATGGGAAATTTTGAAAACCCAGATGTGTTATTGGCCACAACAATTGGTCAAGCCACTTCTGGTGCGATAGTCATGCAATTGCCTGATGATCTTATTATAGGTGGTAATTACGCGATACGCATGCATGATGTTGCTGCTGATTGGAATTCAAATTCTGTTTTGATTAACCTCAATGGTGTGGTCAATGTTTCAGGAATAGCATCGAATTATTGTCCGGGTGAAACAGTGAGTATTGACTATAATTTTGCTTGTAGTCTGCCTGCAGGAAATCAGTTTGAAATACTAATCACCAATACCACTAAACAGAACTCAAGTTTGATTGCAGTTCTCAACTCAACAAGTACCAATGGCATGCTTTCTTTTGTTTTACCTAGTTATTTTCCGGGTGGAATAGGCTATAAACTTTGGATTCGTTCAATTCAGAATCCAAATATACAATCAGCATTGTCTCTTCCATTTGGTGTTGGATTGAACACTTCTTTGCAGTTTAGTGGAAATGTTTGTAGGGGAATAAGTACAAGCATTGCTTACAATGCCACGGGATGTGATATCAATCCGGGTAATGTTTTTCAGGTTATGTTGGGAGATATAGTAGTAGGTTCAATTTTGAGCAGTAACGCACAAGGAAATATATCCATTACTATTCCGATAGGCTATGAGTCGAGCTCAGCTAATCTCCGTATTGTAAGTTCAAGTCCTGTTCAGACTGCAGCCCAATCACTGTCTGTAAATTTACAAAACCCAATTACTTTATCATTGCCGAGCAATATATGTTCAGGATCTTCAATCGTTGTTCCTTATACCGTTAATTGTAGTTTACCTGCTAATAACTCTATTCAAGTTTTTAATGGGGATGATTTGCTTATGTCAACAATCAGCAATACTTCAGGGAACTTGAGTTTTGTTTTACCCCTAACCAATAATGTGCAATTGCGTGTAAAGATTGTATCTTCAGAGTACAACATTTTAGTGTTTAATCAATTATTGAATACTCAGTCTTATTCAAGCATGTTTGATATTACCGCTACACCTGATTTTGTTTCTGGTTGTGGTACCACAGCACAGCTATTGGTAAGTCCAAATCGTCCATTGAGTATTTCAGATAATTTTGAGACAGGTCCAAATTCGGGTATATGGGATGCGATAGAAGGAGCCAATCCTCATGAGTATTACGTTCCAGGCTACTATAGTGGTGGAACGTGGGGAGGAAGCACCTACTGGCCAGGATACTGGGCAACGGATTATGGTTTTTGTGGTGTTTCTGGTTCAAGATCGCTATTGTTTACCAATAGCACTACCCGTTATGCGTCTACAGTTCCAATTAATGTTTCCAATGGTGGAACAATAGCCTTTAAACTAAAGATTTCAAATGGTGCAGAGGCTGATTGTGAGGATGCAAATCCGGGCGAGGAAGTGTATTTGCAGTACTCTTTAAATATGGGAAATACTTGGACTGCAATAAGTACTTATAACACAACAGGAACATACAATAACCTTACTTCCGTATCAGTAGCTATACCAACTGGAGCAAGAAGTTTTGGTACTATGTTTAGATGGATACAGGCGTCAACAAATGAGTTTTCAGGCGATAATTGGGTGTTGGACGATGTCTCAATAACAGGAACTTCACTAACTACATTTCCATGCAATTGGAATAATGCAAACACCTTGAATAGCGCAACGATTAAGAATCCATTGGCCTCACCAAGTTCTACCACAACTTATGCTGTATCTATTACAGCTTTGAATTTTGCCTGCCCTGTCGTAAAAGAAGTAACTGTTACAACAGCTAATCAAATTGGTGTTGACCCAGCAAAATTTACCTATTTTGGGACCAATTCGGGTAAAGTTTATTACACCAGCAACCAAACAGCACCATGGTCTCAAGCAAATACAGATTGTATCAATAGTTGTGGAAATTTGGTCTCGGTTAATTCTGTTGCAGAACAAAATTTTGTACAGACTATTTTACCTAGCCAAAATAAATGGATTGGGGCAAGTGACGCTGCTACTGAAGCTTCGTTTGTTTGGACTACTGGTCAAACATTTTCTGCTTACACCAATTGGGTGTCAGGAACAACGGTAGCTACAAGTAATTCAGCGGTCAATGATCACGTTCAGATGAACGCCAACACGGGCAAATGGCAAGTTGCCTCCGGGACTTTAAGTCAGCATTACATTTTGGAAAGGGCTGGTAATCACGCCATCACAATTTCCAATGGATTGCCGCTGTCTTATTGCTCCGGTGATCAGCTGAGTGTTGGATACTCCATTGCTGGTGTATTTGATGCGAATAATGTTTTTTCTGTCCAGTTGAGCGATGCTTCCGGAAGTTTTTCGAACCCTCAGATAATAGGTTCTCTGAATTCTGATGTGAGTGGTTCTATTCTCATTAGTATGCCTACATTGACGAGCTCCGCCTCTGGCTATCGGATGAGAATTGTATCAACTAGCCCCATGGTTGTAAGTTCTGACAATGGAATCAACTTATTATTGATAGGGACATCCCCAACAATTTCCTCCTTGTCGAGTAATCAAGCTCAAGCGGGATCTCAGTTGACAATTTATGGATCTGGATTTTCAAGCGCAGGTAACACGGTGTCTATTTCTGGTGTAAACGCTTCAATTGTTTCTCAATCCCCTTCCCAAATAACCGTTGTGGTTCCTGGTGGTCTTTGTCCTGGAGTATTAACGATAGAAACGCGATGCGGTTACGTGACCAATTCCGTTGAATTTGATCCTTTATCTACACCGTTTATTGCATCAACAACAGAACAAATTATTGGAGGTAGCATCACTGTAACAGTCACAGGTTATGGTTTTACCTACAATCAGAATCAAATTGTTTTAGACAATGATCCTTACACTCCTTTGTATCAATCCCCCAACTTGCTGAGATTTATAACTTCAGGTATTCATTGCAATGAGGATTTGACGATAATAAATGGTTGTAATTTGGCTTCAAATATTTACAATTATGCAACGCAACTTTCACCATCAATAAGCTCTATTAATCCTGCCCAATTTCAGCCTGGAGATACCATTAGTATCAATGGGAATTGGTTCTCAAATGTTGGTAATAGTGTTTCTTTTGGTGGTCAAGTTTGTGAAGTGGTTTATGAAAGCATTTCAGTTATTCAAGTAGTGATGCCAGCAACTGTTTGTTCTGGTTCATTTCATGTGACCAACCAATGCGATGTAGATATTTATAGCTCTCTGTATTTTGCTAGTAATAGTTCAGATCTGTATTATTCAGATATGGATTTAGATGGATTTGGGAGTATTGATAATGATATTCAAAGTTGTTTTCAACCAACGGGTTTTGTAATGAACGCTCTAGATTGCAATGATTTTCAAAATTCAGTTTTTCCAGGAGCAATAGAGCTTTGTAATGATTGGGATGATGACTGTGATGGTAGTACAAATGAAGGTGTTGAGAATGCATTTTTTTTAGATGCTGATGGTGACGGCTTCGGAGGAACGTCAAATTTAAGTTTTGCTTGTACCTTGCCGATTGGCTATTCTGAGAACAATTTGGATTGTAATGACAATAATGAAAATGTTTCTCCTTCTTCCACAGAGCTCTGTAATACCTTGGATGATGATTGTGATGGGGTTGTTGACGAAGATGTTCAGATCCCTTATTTTCTCGATACTGATGGTGATTTGTATGGTGATACAGATGATTTGATTTTTGCCTGCTCTTCGCCCGTGGGATATGTCGCCAATGGCCTGGATTGTGATGATCAAAATATGTTTGTTTATCCAGGATCAATGGAACAATGTAACCTTCTCGACGATGATTGTGATGGTAACATTGATGAGGATGTTCAAAATGTTTATTTTGCCGATTCAGATAATGACTCATATGGGGATGTTGATGTTACAGCACTTGCTTGTGCAGCCTCAGCTGGATTCGTAGATAACAGTAATGATTGTGATGATTTTAATGGCATGGTCTTTCCAACTGCTGCAGAGATATGCAACCAAGCAGATGACAATTGTAACGTAGCAGTAGATGAAGGATTACTTTTTACAGTGTACTATGAAGATATAGATGGAGATTCCTATGGCTCATTGAATAGCATAAGTTCTTGTCAAAACCCTGGTTCTTTGTATGTAAACAATTATAATGATTGTTCTGACAACAATGCATTAATTTATCCCGGCTCTTCAGAGTTGTGTAATCTTTTGGATGATGATTGTGATGGACTCATTGATGAAGAGGTTCAAACAACTTTTTACTTTGATGGTGATGGTGATGGCTATGGAGTTATAGATTCTTCTATTGCGGCATGCTCACTTCCTGTTTCATTTGTTGGCAATCACTTGGACTGCAATGATGATGTATCCACGATTCATCCTTTTGGAATTGAAAGTTGTAATCTCACGGATGATAATTGTGATGGTTTTATCGATGAAGGTGTTCAGGTTACTTATTTTCAAGATACTGATAACGATGGCTATGGTATACCGGGAAACACGATACAAGCATGTTCAATTGTACCAGGATATTCTATTTTTTCTACAGATTGTGCTGACAACAATCCAAATGTGTTTCCTAACACAATTGAAAATTGCAATAATTTAATTGATGATAATTGCAATGGGTTTGTCAATGAATCTTGCGGAAATTTGATTCAAGGTGATGATGTTCTTAATGCACTGAATGTATCTGTTTCTGCTCAGTTTGGAACTGGAGTTCAATCTTCAAGTTCAATACCATTGGTGTTGAGCACTGATAGTCCTCAAAGCGCAGAATCTGGTGCTGATTTTTGGGTAATGTTTACGCCACAAAGTAATGCAGTTAGGGTCGCTATTGCAGGTGACTTATCAATCAACGATGATAATGAATTATCGCTGTATAATGTGCAAGAAAACCCATTTGATTTGATGATCCCATTGTCAGTGGAGGATAATGTTCATCCAGGAAATTCTGGTATTGCTGTTGATTCAGGAGATGAGATTTTATTAACCGATCAACTGATTCCAGGAACACCTTACTGGCTGTGTATTAGAAATGTTAATAATCAGCCGGGCATCTGTAAATTAAGGATTTCTAATCTGATGCCTAGTCAATCAGACATTGGTCCTTACACGAATTATACGGGTATTTACAGTAATGTATGTCAAAATTTTAAAGTAAAGTTTCGTCCGAATGCAAAGGGCTATACGGTGCATCGTTTGGTGCCTAGTTCGCAGACTGAAATTGATTGGTCATATAGCATCCCTGCTGGAAATGGAGCTGTGGCATCTACGATTTGTCAATTGGGAAGAGTATTCCCAAGTAATTTAACAGATGAAATTACATACCGCAGTGTTTTAGTTGATGTGACCTATCAACTTACCAATGCTTTTGGTAATGTGAATGTTCTCACCGCAAACGGGTATTTGGTCAGTTCGATTGGTTTCTATCCCGAGTCAGATTTATTCCTGAGAAGCATTGACCAATGCCCCTCTTATAAAAATATAAATTCTTCAATTGCAACAAATAGATCAGTTTGTGGTACAAAGCGTTATCAATGGTCTTTTTTACAGAACTTACCTTCTCAGTCTGCATTTGATTTGATTGTAGATGGGGCTTTGGGTTCAAGAATTTTACCTGTGTCGGCAATTCCCGGTATTGCTAATGATCAGCAATATGACGTCCAGTTGAGAGCTCTACATGGAGACAACAGTACTTATTCAGAATGGGGTAGTGATAAGTGTTTTAGAACATACGCTTTGGCTGGAATGCCACTAGAAACTGAAAGCTTTGAAGACAATGATGGGGTCATCTTTTTGTATCCTAATCCAAATAGTGGAGAATTGTTGAACATACTTGGAATCGGGGAAGCAAATCTTTCTTCTGTTGTTTGTTACAGTATGTTAGGAGAAAAAGTTTTTCAAGTTTCAGTGGAAGGCAATAAGTCTTCGATTGACTTGCCAATACACTTGTCTAATGGAATCTATCATTTGGTAATGACTGTAGATGATCGCAACTTGATTTTTAATCTGATTATCCAAAGGTGATTAGGTTTGGAGCGCTCTCTTTCTTTTGGATTGTCTCTATTCAATTTTCAATAGGACAGCAAAATCCATTTGTTAATGGTAATGCACTTCTTCCTGAAGTGCCACCGATGGGTGCTACTTTTTTTGGGGGCGGAATTAGCACTTATGATGTTGACCATGACGGTTGGGATGATCTTACATTAGGGATTTCAGGGCACGGTATATTTGTTTTAAAAAACAACAATTCAGTTTTTGATTACTGGTTTTTTTTACCGTCTTTAGGAGATGTTAAGCAGTGTTTATGGTCTGATTTTAATAATGACGGTTTTGAAGATTTGTTTGCTTGCACCGCTCAAGGTGAAATATTTATTTATCAGAATTTTGATAATGAGTACTTCGTTAATATAAGTGCGGAGTTAAATTTCCAGTTACCCAATTCCAATTGGTTTGGTGCTACATCAGGTGACTTAGATCGTGATGGGAAATTAGATTTGTACATTTGTGCATACAGTGGTCAGCAAAATGCCCTGTTAAGAAACGAGTCCATCGGTGATGAAATCTATTTTGTTTGGGAGACCAGCAGTAACCTTACCAATACTCAAAAGTCCTCGTTTCAGCCCGTATTGATTGATCTGAATAATGATAATGTATTAGACTTGTTTGTTTCTAATGATTTTCATCAAGGTAATGATTACTACCAGAGTATTCAAGATAATCAATGGGTGAAACTGGATGGTTTTAATGGCCTTGAATTCCCTATTGATGCCATGTCTAACTCATGGTCCGATTTTGATTTGGATCAAGACATGGATGTTTTAATTACAGATACGGATGGATCTTATTTATTGAGAAATGATGGAGGTGTATTTAGTCCGATAATGAATGATCTAGATGTTCCTTTTTGGAATTGGTCTGCATTATGGGTGGATTGGAATAATGATTTTTATGATGATTTATTGATAACAGGAAATAATTTAACTACGGATACCCAAGAAATTTTTTTGCTTCAAAATGTTAATGGAACTTTTATCGAATCAATGATTACTCCTCAATGGTTTGATGATAACAGATTTTTCGCATCGGCGAAAGGAGATTTTAATCACGATGCGAAATTGGATATGGTTCTAGCTCCCGATGAATCAAATAGTCCAAATATCATGATTAACAATGCGACAGCCTTTTCTTCCGTAACTTGTTCTTTTGAAGGTACATGGTCTAATCGGAATGCTTTTGGTTTAAAGTACAATTCTTATTCAGGAAACAAGTGTAAATCTGGACAGTTATTCTCCGGAGAGAATTACTTGAGTCAAAATTCACAAAATTTAATTTTGCCTGTTTGTGCGGAGTGTTCAAAAATAGATTCTTTGTTGTTGTTTTGGCCGAGTGGTTACAAGCAAGTTATTTATAATCTTTTTCCCGATAGTTTGTATCATATCATTGAAGGCAATGATCTTTTTCCGAATGGGGTAATGAAAGTTCTGGAATGTAACGGAGGTGAGTTGGTTCTATCCTTTCCACCCTCACTGATGTGGAGTGAATTTGAAAATTTTGGATTTACTTTTGATTTGAATCTTGAAAATGGGATTTCGGATGAAATTTATTGTAAATGGACTCATGGACGTTCTAGAAAGTTGACAATTGAATGGGTTATGGATCAATGGAATTTGATTTCGGTTTTTTCATCGGAGAATTGCATAAATACTGAAAGTTTCTTATCCACTTGGTTTGAACACGATTCTTTTGGGACAGTTGACTCAATGACTTGGGCTATTAGCATCGAGGAACAAATAAGCTTGACATTAATTGATCCCTCTGGATGTGCATGGTTATTGGATACAACTTTTTTTCATGTATCTGATTCTGCTCATGTTCAAGTATTAGCATTAGATACATTGTGTGAAGAAGAACTATTGAATTTTGATGATTATTTTGTGTCGAATGTTTCTGGGATTTGGATTGTTGACGGTGTTACAGGACCAGCTCATCTGATCGCAGGAGATCATTCTGTTCAGTTTTTGTTCGATAATGGTTGTGTTTGGGATACAACCATATCCATTGCTCAAGCGCCATCGCTTTCACCATTATTAACGTGGTCTTTATCAGAATCTTGTGTTTTGTTTAATCTATCAATTGATTCTAATGTGGTTGAAAATGTTCTTTGGAATGATTCGATATGGGCAAGTTCTATCTGTGTTGATTTGGTACCAGAGATGATTAGTTATCTAATTATGGATGAGTTTGGTTGCGAACATACTTTTAGCGAAAATCTAGATATCCCAATTTCTATAGAGAGAAATCAGCTAGAACTAGACATTTTGCGAGTGTCTTATTACGATGCCCTAGGTCGGATGATTTGGACTGGACCAAAATCCATTGACCCATTACATTTTAGTTTCAACGGTACTATTTTTGAAGAGGTCATTTATGAGGGCAACAGAAGAGGAATAAGAAGAATAATCAAAAGTAATTAATTGTCTTTGACATCAACTCCACCACATTCTTCACATTAAACTTCCGCATCATGTTTTGTCTATGCGACTTGACGGTGAGTTCACTCAGAAACAAAATTTCAGCTATTTCTTTGCTGGTTTTACCAGCCTTAATGAGATGGAGAATTTCCTGTTCTCTTTTGGTTAAAACAATGGAGTACTCACGTGTTGAAATGATTTTTTCCCAAATCAGGTCTGATTGGATGTACTTTCTATTTTGTTCTATATTGCTCAAACATATTGTTAGCGCCTGCAAATCAGAGTTCTTTTGGATATAACCCCAGAACGGAAAATCCTCCTTTTGAAGTCCCAATTCCCAAGGGTGAGAACTGGTATATAAGACAATTTTTTGTTCAGGTTTCTGAATTTGCAACAGAATCAAATCATCCAAGATATGCTCGTCCTTTAAGTGTATATCAGCAATGACGATTTCGCATTGTGCAATTTCCAGGAGTTCGCCTTCAATTTTTGGAAATGATGTGAAAATTTGGACAGTACATTCTTTCCATATAAGATGTACCATGCCCTTAACACCATGTGCTACCATGGGGTGATCTTCAATGATTCCAACCTTATTCATATGTCTAGTGGTATTTCAGCATTCAATTGAAAGCCCTCTCCCGGGTTACTCTCGATGTTGCAGAGTCCCCGGCATACATTGATCATCTCTTTGATTTGCAAGATTCCTATTCCATCCTTGGTCTCCTCGTTGCTTTTCATACCAACCCCATTGTCTTGATAGGAGATGTAAAGGTGTTTGTTTTCCACAAAACACTGGACTTGAATCTCAGTAGCTTGTGCATGTTTGGTAGTGTTGTTCAAACATTCTTGAATAATCAACATTACAACCAATTGAATATTGGTGGTGGTCTCGTTGCAAGCAGGCGCGATTTCTACATAATTTTTGATTTGCTTGGTTTTGCAAATCTCTTTCACAAAGAGTTGTATGCAATGGGCCAGTCCAAACTTTCTCAATACTTGCGGAGAAAGAAAGTGGGCCGTGTTTCGAACATCCTCAATCAATCCTTTGGTGCGCGAGTAGAGCCTATCATGCAATTCATTTGGAATCTCGTTTTTATTTTGCTCTAAGTTGTTTTTTAAGCCAATAAGTTCCATTCCAATATGATTGTGGAGTAGCTGACTTATCCGAGACAATTCTCTCAATTGGATAGAAGCGATGCGCTCATTGATTTCAATGTCTTTGTTTAACAAAGCAAATTCAAGGTTTTTATTTTTTTGAATGAAATCAATAAAGCGCAATGCAACAATTCCTCCTATAATCAAGCAATCCATTCCAAGTATTATCGGTACAAAGTGCTGCTGAACAACGGTATCTTCTGTGTACCCAAAGCGATGAGCGATATAATGAAAGTGAGTTAGAATGAAAAGCGAAGACGCCATGAGAAATGGAATCGCGTAGCGATCTCCTTTTCGCAATGAAAGAATAGAACTAACAATTACAATGACCAATGTGACTTGCTGAAAGACCAATGATATGGCCAATGAGTAATACTTGTAAGACTGATCATAAAGCCAGGGCGCTATGGATGAAGCAATAATAACATAGCTCAACCAAACCCAGCCATATTGTCTAATTCGCTTTGACCATTTTGGATAATAGATGTCAAATGAAACGGTATTGATAAAAAAGAAAAGATAGATAGGGAAGGCAATTGAAAGTGACAGAGGTCTAATGATGTCAATGATCCAATTGGAATTATAATTGATGACCCAATGGATGTATCCAAAATCCGATAGTGTATAAATGATGCAGAGGCCAAGAAAAAGACTGTATAGATAGTTCAATACATTTTTGGCATTGAGTACAATATAAATATTGATAATAAAGGCAGCTATTAGAATTCCCAAGAGTATTCCAGATAGTAAAAAATAGTTGGTTTTTCTGCTGTCCAACTCTTCATGATTTAATATTTGGATGGAGGTAAAAAAGGGTTCATTGCGTTTGTCCAAATACAAAAGAATATATTGTTGTGTTGTGTCTGGAGAAATAGGAAAGACATATTCAGGAAAATGAACCAGCCTGTTGGCAAAAGCAATATGATCTCCCATGATCATTGTACTGTCCAATAGTTCGTACTGTGCATTGAGATAATAACCTTGAATGCGATTAATATGGCTATTGGGTATGATTAGAAATGGAGCCGTCTCTCTCTTTAGTGTGTTAAGCGGTATTTTAATCCAAAGTGCAGGGTCTTGATTGCTGAGTTTTTCCGGTGCAACAGTGGTGAACAACCCTTTGTTTTTTTGAAAGACAGAAAAGCCAGGTTCGCCTTTCTTCTCCCATAGGAATTCAGTTCCTTGCGGGAAAGATTGTTGCTTATTTTGGAAATAATAATTGAGCTCTCTGCCCGCCAAACTAATGTTTGCCGACAGAACAATTAGGATGGTTATCCAAGCATTGCGGAATGTTGAAATCAATATCCTTTGCACATGTCGAAACTACGAAATTGTATCGAAAGAAAATCTACTCCTTTAGGAGCAGTTTTTGCATTTCTTTTACCCTTGTTATGGTTTGTAAAATTCATTGGTCTCAATCTCATTGCTCTGATTGAGGCTTCTGTCAATCACATGCAATTTGAATTTGCATGTGTCATAATTACTGGGTAAATAATAGATGGGATTGATGTCCAAGGTAACTGTTCCTTTTTGCGCCTTGTATTGTCCCTCGGGCACTGCAACAGGTGCTCGGTAATAAAATGGAATGATGTTCGGGTCTATGCAAGGATCTAAACTTACTTTAACCCATGTGCCATTTTGCTTTTCGTAATAGTCACAAAAAACATTGTATCGTGTAGTGCAATCAGCAAACACTCCGGCTGTGTCTTCTTGATTCAAACCAAAATTCCCATCGCCATCCGTGAAGGAAAAAATAAGTTGTGCGCCAGTTCCGTCTGATTTTACAACAAAAGATTTGAAAGTGATTTGTGGCTCATCGGGAAAAGTTTCCAAATCCATACATCCCCAACAAAGGATGGATAAACTGAAAAGGAGGATTCCCATTTTTTTGACCATGACACAAAGTTAATCAAACACGGCCTTGATGTAACTTTGTCCAGTGAATCGCGAAGCATTTATTTCTTCTTTGTTTCAAGGCAATGTATCTGAATTTTTTCAAGAATGCGCCTTGGAGTTGTTTCGCTATCAATACCAGCACAATGTTATTTACCGCGCATTCGCGGATGCTTTGGGTATCTCTGTTCACCAGGTTGACTCCATTGAAAAAATTCCATTTTTGCCCATTTCATTTTTCAAAACACATCGGGTGTTGTCTTCAACCTCATCGGTGATGCGCACATTTGAGTCAAGTGCAACAACTGGAACAATAACATCCAAACACCATTTGGTGGACTTGAAATTGTATGAACGCTCCTTTTTAGCCCATTTTATTCGGCGATATGGTCACCCATCGGAGTATGAGATGCTGGCTTTGTTGCCTTCTTATTTGGAGCGCAACAATTCATCATTGGTTTATATGGTGGATTATTTGGTCAAAGCCAGTGGTGGCGATGAACATGCTTTTTTTCTGTATGACTTTGATGCATTAAACAAACGTTGGGATAAAGCTTTGGCTCAGGGAAAAAAGGTGATGTTGTGGGGGGTGACCTTTGCCCTGTTGGATTTTGCGCAACAATGTCCAGGGCAAATGGACAATACCATCATCATGGAAACGGGAGGAATGAAGGGAAGGGGCAGAGAGCCCATCAGGCAGGAGGTCTATGATGCATTGCAGTCAGCTTGGCCCAATGTGCAAATTCACAGTGAATATGGGATGACAGAATTGCTGGGTCAGGCCTATGCCGCTGAGATGGATGCCTTGGAGACGCCAGATTGGATGCGGGTTTGGGTTAGAGATATTCAAGATCCTTTGGGGCCCTTACAAACACAGGGCAGGGGAAGTTTGCACATCATTGATTTGGCCAATGTGGACAGTTGTGCATTTATTGCCACCCAGGATTTGGGAGAAATTGCACCGGATGGCCGATTCAAGGTCTTGGGACGCTTGTCCCATGCGGAAACCAGAGGTTGTAATCTTTTGTATCAACCCTGAGGCAACCCTTTTTATTTTCAAACGTCTTTCTAATGCGAAGAGCAAATCGCACCAAAGTACTTGCGTTGGAAATAACAACGGTTAACCAACTTAAGAAACATGATTTCCTAAACAAACAACAAGGGAAGCTGAAAGGCTTCCCTTGTTGCTTTATGCAGTACGTTGGCTTTTATGCTTACTTTAGTATGGTCAATGACGACAAACTTTCATGAAACAATTGGAAATCATACCCGATCAATTGCGCGCTTTATTGGTAGCGGATATGCCCGATGATTTAACAACATTATTTCAGGATCTAAAAGATGCTCCTATCAGCAAAGGAGATTTTAGCTTCTATACCTCTGTCGCCTCAGTTTTCAGTAGTAAAATAGAAGGGGAGGAGATTGAACTGGATAGTTATATCAAACACAAAGGTTGGGGAGTCCAATTTGAACCTGATTACACACGCAGAGTCGATGATTTGTATGGTGCATATCAATATGCAAAAATCAATACACTGAATAAAGAAAACTTGGCCCAGGCCCATGTGTTATTGTCCAGTAGTTTGCTTCCTCAGCATCATCGTGGTCAATGGCGTTCTCAAAATATGTTTGTAACCAATGCCCAAGGTCAAATCGAATACGTGGCTCCATCACCGATGGAATTGGAAAATGAAATGCGAAAGTTTTTTAGTGATTTGCAAATACTGCTATCATCAGAGATGTCATCCAAAGAAACGTTTTTTTATGCGGCTTGTCTGCATTTGATCTTTGTTAAAATCCATCCATGGAATGACGGCAATGGCCGTACAGCAAGACTTTTGGAGAAATGGTTTTTGGCCCAAAAACTTGGTCCGCAAGCATGGTTCGTTCAAAGTGAGAAGTACTATTTTGAAAATAAGGAAAGATATTATCAGTCACTTAAAAACTGTGGTGTTGAATATCAAAATTCCAATTGGCATGCTGCCATTCCCTTTTTAGAGATGCTCCCAGCCTCCCTCCATAGCCCAGCCTAGGCAACCTATTTTTCTGTGATTCGTCTTTTTATTGAGCAC
>CAMCTV010000040.1 GCA_945878635.1 Chryseobacterium gleum
CTTGAAACATGGTGAGCCCCACTGCATCACGTTGTCTTTTAAACAACTCCATCAAAACAGCCGCACTATAAATGGAGAAACTCAGTTTATTGTGCTTACCGTTTGCTTTGAATTGATCTATTGGAAAACGCATGGAGGCAGAGGCGTCAATGATCAATTGACAGCGTAAATTGGTTTCCTCCTCATACCGCTTCAAAAACATTTTATCCGTGCGCGCCATCAGTTTCCAATCCAGGTGGCGCAGGCTATCACCCTGGTTGTATAACCGATGTTCTGCAAATTCCACACTGAATCCGTGGAATGGACTTTTGTGGAGGCCTGTAATGAAACCTTCTACAGCTTGTTTGGCCATCCATTCCAAATTCCCTAAGGACTCTGCAAGGTTGCGATCGATGTTAATGGGCATGTGGCAAATTTGAGGTAGAAAAGTCAATTCTTAACATGGAATAACCTTTTTTTCATATTCAGGAAAGATAGAATAGAGGTTGTAGTATCAACTTTGTTGAAACAAAAAAACCTATGTTACGAATTAGCGTTCAAATCCAAGATCAGATTATAGAGTTTTCAGGAAAATTGAAACAGCTGAAAATGATTGGGAAATCAGAGTGGATTGAATTGGAAGAGGTTGGTCAATTTCCATTGCAGGATGTTGTTTCCGTCAATGGTATTGAACTCTACTGAGTCTGGTATTTTAAACCTTTATTTTTATTACTTTTGGACCATAATCTAGGATGAGATGAGTTGGTTTAAAAGAATGAAAAAAGGGATAACTACCCAAAGTCAGGAGAAGAAAGAAATCCCTGAAGGTTTATGGTATCAATGTCCCGAGTGTAAACATGTCGTAACCAGTGAGCAGCATGCAGAGCACGATTGGGTTTGTGCTTCATGTGAATACCATGAGAAAATAAATTCAAGACAATATTTTTCTATTCTTTTTGATGAGAATGAATATTCTGAAGTTGCCTCACATTTGATTAGTGCGGATCCTTTAGAGTTTACGGATACAAAGGCCTATAAAGACCGCATTAAAACGACCATCGCTAAATCTGGACTCAAGGATGCGTTGCGCGTAGGATTGGGCAAGATTGATGGCCAAAAGGCCGTCATTGCATGTATGGATTTTGGTTTCATTGGTGGATCTATGGGATCAGTTGTTGGTGAGAAGTTTGCCCGTGGTGTTGACAAAGCTATTGCTGAAAAATGTCCGTTTATTTGTATCTCAAAAAGTGGCGGTGCTCGAATGATGGAAGCCGGTTTCTCATTGATGCAAATGGCCAAGACTTCTGCTAAACTGACCCAATTGGCCGACCATCACCTACCCTACATTTCATTTCTCACAGATCCCACAACAGGTGGTGTTACAGCTTCATTTGCGATGCTTGGTGATGTCAACATCGCAGAACCCAAGGCTTTGATTGGTTTTGCAGGACCACGTGTCGTAAAGGAAACCATCGGAAGAGATTTACCTGAAGGATTCCAAAGCTCAGAATTTGTTTTGGAACATGGATTCTTGGATTACATTGTTAAACGCAATGAATTAAAATCTAAAGTAGCGATGAGCATCAAACAAATGATGTAAACCAGCAAATACTTACATACCGAGGTTGTCATTTTTGACAACCTTTTTTTTATGTAAAAAAAAAGAGGCCAAAGCCTCCTTTTTAAAATCCCTTCAATCTCGGTTTAGTTTCCTTGGAAATTTCTGAACTCTAAATCTGACTTTGCCTTTTCAGCCAATTTCGCATCCTTCTCAATGGCCTTGGCCAAACTCTCTTTCACCATATTGGCATCATTCAAACGTGCACCTACGATGGCTCTTAAATAATAACCCATTGCACTGTTGTTGTCGTTGTTACATGCATCCAAGTCAGCTTTGGCTCCTGAGAAATCTTTGTTCAAGCATCTTGCCAATGCTGAGTTGAAAGTCTTCTTGTTTCCCATGTTATTGATTGCGGCACCGTAGTTACCTACCATGATCATTCCGACACCCATATTGAATTTGGCTTCAGCTGAACCGCTCTCATTGAACAAAGCAGAAGCCTTTTTCACATCACCACCCAAACGGGTTGCCAAACCGAAATTACAAGCTGTTTCAGCATTCTTGGTCATGGCGTATGCTTTTTCAAATTGTGATTTTGCATCAGATGTTTTTCCTTGGTTGTAATAAGCAACTCCCAAATTATTATATGCTCTGTAATCGGCGTCAGACTTCATAGTAGCCTCTTTGTAAACGGCTACTTGTGTGTTTAAATCTGTAACCAAGCTACCTGCTCTCATCAACTCTTCATAATTCAAGCTAGATGGGTTGGAAGCCATGGCCTTTAATTCTTGGTCGGAATATCCTTGTAAAGTATAGTTAACACGAATAATAGAGCGACGAAGACCTGGGAAGATCACCTTTTCAATTTCTTGATACGTCTTAGAAATATTCTTGATTTCTTGCTCGCGAGCCTCTAGGTCAGTTGTGCGCTGCAAAACACGAATAATCAAATCCTTGTCATCAATGGCTGATTTCTCCATTGCTGTTTTAAAACCGGCCCAGTCTTCACCTTTGGGGTTTAACTGAATCATTGAAGCGTACTGAGCGTCCAATTTGTTCTTTATCAATAGATCCATTAACACAGATTTTCCTGCATCTCCGCGACCCGTTGCCAAATCATTGTTCAAGAAAATCTCACCCTCTGGAGAAGCGTAGGATTGAACTTCGATATTGGTGATTTTCATACGGGGATTGGCTGGCATGGTCTTAGACAAGAACTCAACCAAAGCTGCAATATCCTTGTCTTTCAATTCTGTAGGACGAACTTTATCACTGTTGTAATCAAATAAGATTTCAGCTTCGAAAGAATTGGAAGTAGAACTTACAAATTTATCCGTTGAAGTCATAACTTGACCTTCCAATTTGTTTACCAAATAAGAAGTTGTGATGACACCCTTTGCCAAGCTTACTTCTGGTAAGTTGGCAGACTTGCTTCCTTGTGAACCTACAATACGCAACTTCAACTCACTGGTTTGCATGGAAGGAGCATAAGCGAATTTATCTGAGTAGCTAAATGTTTTTCCTGCTTCAAAAGGAACTACATCTCCATTTCCAGGCGCTGCCTCTCCGCGAAACTGCTTGTCCTTTAGTTTAACTTCACTGGTACCGTAAACCAAAACTGGGGTAGCAACAACGGCTACCTTTTTGGCGAAGAATTTCGCTGGAAACTTACCGGAGATGGAAACAGCTACAGTATCACCATGAACTTCTAAAGGATCCGGATTTACCTTGGCATTGAATTCTGCCATTCTCTTTTGCATGGATCCGATATTGGTACATGCAGAAAGCAAACCCACGGCGAGGGCTACTGTTGAAACAACGAACAAATTATTTTTTTTCATTTTCTTTTCTTTATCGTTTGCGAAATTACATTAATAATGTGCGTGGATGGGTAGAAGATTGTTATTTTTTTCACAAGTTATTGTATCTCTGGCTCTACAAAACGCCCCATATCGCAGAATTTTTCAATTCGAATGGCGTTCCTCTTTTCTGTTTCTAGCTGAGACAATTCTTGAATTGAATCCAGAATAACTGATTTCAGGATCTCTACCGCCTCGGAATGATTGGCATGAGCGCCACCAAGAGGTTCCCTGATTATTCCGTCCACCAGTCCATTATTGTGCATGTCCTCGGCAGTCAATTTAAGCGCCTTGGCAGCTGTAATTTTATGATCCCAACTTCTCCAAAGGATTGAGGAACAAGATTCCGGAGAAATAACGCTGTACCAAGTATTTTCCATCATCAATACCTTATCACCAATACCTATTCCCAATGCGCCACCTGAAGCTCCCTCGCCGATGATGATACAAATAACAGGCACTTTCAAACGCATCATTTCAAACAAATTGCGTGCAATGGCTTCACCTTGCCCTCTCTCTTCCGCTTCTAATCCAGGAAAGGCTCCAGGAGTATCAATCAATGTTACAATGGGCTTATTGAATTTCTCCGCCAACTTCATCAATCGTAAGGCTTTTCTATATCCCTCCGGATTGGCCATACCAAAGTTTCTGTATTGACGCATTTTGGTATTGACACCTTTTTGCTGACCGATGAACATAACAGACTGACCATTGACCAGGCCAAATCCACCAATCATTGCCTTATCATCCTTTACAGTGCGGTCACCATGCAACTCAATCCAAGTACCTTCTGTTAGGGCCTCTATGTATTCCAAAGCATAAGGTCTATCCGGATGGCGGCTCAATTGAACCCTTTGCCATGGATCCAAATTTTTATAAATCTCTCTTGTCTTGGCTTCTAAAGCCCTCTCCAATTCTTGAACAGCTGTATCGACATTGATACCTGATTTTACGGCACTATCTTTTAACTTTTGAATCTGTTCATTCAATTCCTTGATCGGTGATTCAAATTCCAAGTAATTTCTCATAATAAAATGTTTTGGGTTTGCAAATTACGCTAAAAACCTTTAGCCCAAACTTTTGATTTTTTGCAACAATTGCTGCATGGCATTGGCACGATGAGACAGCATATTTTTTTCCTCATTGGACAACTCAGCAAAAGTTCTAGAGCAATGATTTGGAACAAAAATGGGGTCGTAGCCAAAACCATCCCACCCCATAGGAGCGCGGTTTATTTTCCCGTGAACATACCCCTTCGCTTCAAAAGGCTGACCATTGTGGTAACCAACAAGTACAGTTAAAAAGTGGGCTGCTCTATTGGTGGAATTGGACAATTCCGAAAGCAGTTTAGAAATATTATTGGGGTGAGAAGTTGGCTCTCCAGCGTATCGCGCAGAGTGAATACCAGGAGCGCCATTCAATGCTTCCACACAAAGACCAGAATCATCGGCCAAAATATTTCCATTCCACAGTGATTGAATGGCATTGGCCTTTAACCAAGCGTTGCCTTCAAAAGTTGATGCTGTCTCCGGAACATCAATGTCAATACCTGCTTCCTTTAGACCAAAGACATTTACATTCAGTCCATTTGTTCTAAAAAACAACTTAATCTCCTCAATCTTGTGCAGGTTGTTAGAGGCTATTAACCAATCCTTCTGGGTTGATTTTTCGGATAATTTTTCCATTTTCATTTCTATCAATTTTTTGCACGACAATCATTCTTTTGGGTTTCCAATTGGGGTAATTTTCAAAAATCGTTTTTAGGTTCAAGCTCTTCCAATGCTTTATATCTGATTCAATCACCACGAGCGTTACGGCATTTCCCCACAAGTTATCAGGAGATTGGGTAATGTAGAATGGCAAAGACGTACACCGAGACAGGACTTCTTCCACCAACAATGGGTGAATTTTAACACCCCCAGAATTGATAACATCATCCAAGCGACCAAGCACTTCAAAGTCTTTATCTGTAATAAAATGAATGGCATCATTCAAAGAAACTTGAATTTTTGTGACTTCGTCGTTGATGACAATTCCGTCTTTATTCTCTGTCAAGCGCACCCCAGGCAGCAAGCGAAATTGGGTTGGTTTGGGGGTAATGGCGCGAACCGCAATGTGGGTCAATGTTTCTGTAGCTCCATAACTCTCAAAGCAATTGCCCTTGAAACAAGTCATATCTTCTATGAGCTGAGGAAGCACCTTTCCACCGCCCAACAATATTTGCTGAAAAACATTTACATCCAGTTTGGCCTCCAAAAAAGCGGACATCATAGCGGGCGTTGTGGGCCACCAATCCCATTGTAAATTCTCCGGATTCCATGGCGGATCAAAATGCATGGAAGGTCGTTCTGCCCAAACGGAATGCCCACTCACCAGTGCCCGAACGATGTTCATTTTGCCCGCAACGAATTGCATGGGAAGACGATGCAGCACCTTAGTCCCTGAGTCCAAATGGAAAAATTCACAGGTCCTTTTGGCACTCGCCACCAATTGTGGTCTTGAAAAAATCAATTGTTTGCGGATACCCGATGTCCCTGAAGTCTCAAATTCAAATTTTGACTTATCGGACAACCAATCATCGACCCACAATTTTATCTCCGGAAAATGCTCAATACCTTCGAGGACGTGACCGTTTTGAATGATTAACTCCATGGTTCCTTCCAGTTTGAAAGATTGTTCCAATTCATGAATTCACCACGGAGCTCTAATGGACTCTCCCAATTGTTGGTGTACAGGTGGCCTGTTCCCAATCCTTGTGGCAACGGGTTATTGAATTGACCGAGCCAACGGTAAATGTGAGAAAGACCGACATTGCTTTCCAGAGCGGAAGTCGCCCACCACTTAATACCCCTTTGTTCTGCTGCCTGAATCCAAAGGGATGATTTGTCAAATCCGCCATGCAAAGAAGGTTTAATGACCAGGTATTGCGGTTCAATCTCGCTCAAAACATCCTGCATTTCCAAAGATGGAATTCCAATGAGTTCTTCATCCAATGCGATGGGAATTGGAGAGCTCTTGCACAGTCCGCGCATGGCTTGCCATTGGCGGGTTGCAATGGGCTGTTCAATGGAGTGAATGTTCCATTTACTCAGCGCCTCTATTTTGGTCATGGCCTCATTTGGAGTCCAAGCGCCATTGGCATCCAAGCGCAGAGTAACATCTGAACCCAATTGATTTCTCAGGGCTTTAATCAAACCCAATTCATCATCAAAATTCAACGCGCCTACTTTTAGTTTGATACAATTAAAACCTTGCTGATGTTTCTCCAATGCCTCTTTGTACATTGCATCAATATCATTCATCCAAACCAAACCGTTGATTAAACAATGCGCTGGTAAAGGTTTAGGAAAGAGATCTTGCCAGAGCATATCAATGGCTGCATGAACAGAAGAAGGCCAATGGGCTGCATGGGAAAATGCACCGTTCATCCAATCGTGAATGGCATCTTCTATTTTACTCCATGATTCTGCAGACAATCCGATAATTGGGGCAATCTCACCTTTGGCCACTACTTGCCCACCATCATTTCTCAGAAAAACATAGCAAACCCGGTGATCAAACATTGTATTTCGGGAAGTCTTTGCTGGACGGTGAAATACAAGATTCCAGTGTTTGAAACTTAGCTGGCCGAATTGTTCTTTAAAGAAACGGATTTTATCAACCACTCCAATGGTGTGTAATTGTTCACTTTCTTCTTCCATAATTTGAGTAGGAACATCATTCCGATAAAAAGAATTAGCAATGAAATCATCAAAGCACTCGGGAACGAGAATCCGATGATGATTGTGCCGCTGTGCGCAAATCCTATGATGAAAAGTGTGCAGAAAAAATAAAAGAAAAATAAAATCGAATACTTCTGGTAACTCAGATCCTTGATGAAATCTAAGGTTTTCTCAGCATGGATAAAGGTAAAGAAGTGATTGACAAAATTGATCAACAACCAAGAGAATCCAATAATGAATAGCATGAAGGAAGGCTGATACACAAATTGATCAAATGGATAAAGAAATTTCGCGCGGTACATATCCATTTGCGGATAAAGGCCCTCGCAATATCTATTTACCATGAAGCCTGCCACAATGATGACGATGGCTATCAAAGAAGATGGAGGGAAAAAACCGCGGGGTCTCAGTACTCCTTTTCCGACTGCCATTCCACTCAGGAAAATGGCCACCCAAGGAAAAAAAGAGTAGTATCCATTGAACAACAGAAACGCCGTTAATTTGACCAATCCATCATTTTGAAAATCAATACCAAAATAACCCAACCGGAAAGGGATATCAAAATTTATCAGTACCATGGATACCAAAATGATGGCAAGTGATAAACCATGGAGCCAAAGACCATCTGTTTTTCTAAAAAATCCTGAAACAATGAAAGAGGAACCTGCAATGATGAAAACATTCATTCCCCAATTGAGAAAAATCAAACCGACAATAAACAGCACCAAACCCTTTCTCATATTGTTTGACGCCGCTTTTTTCTGATTGATGAATTTGTTTCTCATTTGAATGGACGCACCTACACCAAGCACAAAAAGTAAAACACCAACTAACCAATCAAAGAAAACAAAATACACTGGAATTTGCATTCGCTTTGGATCTAGCAGTGCCGGAATACCTCCAACAGCAACATAGCCCAAATAAAGCGCTACTAGGCTAGAGAAAATAAATTGCAGAAAGTTGACTCCATAAAAATGAGCCGCCTTTTTTGAATTGTCTTTCATACGCTAGATTATACCCTTGTCAGGATGAAGACGAAGATAGCATTAAAAAAAACAACCAAGGCCAATTTTTTTAGGTAGGGGTCTAATTTTGCGGGCTCTTGGATTCTCAAAATGGAAAGCATGAACGCCAATGGTATTGCAGACAAAGCGATACTGACCTTTAAGATGGGTAACATAAAATAGATCAGGGATCCAAAACCTAAAGCAAACAAAGCAAACAAGTACCATTTGGATTTACGCCATCCCAATCTGAGCGCAACCGTAATTTTTCCAGCTTTGGCATCGTCATCAATATCACGCATGTTGTTGAGATGCAAAACACCAACAGACATGGTCCCCATAAAAATAGAAAGTAGAAAGGCCTTTTGATCTATGCTGTTGTAAAGAATGTAATGCATACCTAGAACACTCATCAACCCAAAGAAAACAAACACAGATAAATCGCCCAAACCAATGTAACCATATGGTTTGGGACCTGCAGTATAGGCGTAGGCGGCAATAATTCCGATGAGACCAAAAGACAGAAAAATCCAAAAATCACTGTAACGGTTGTTCAACCAAAGGGATTGGTATAAAAATAGAATTCCGCAAATGAGGGTAACAAAAGCGATGGAAAAAACGCCCCTTTTCATTTGATGAGCAGTAATGCTACCTGACTGAACAGCCCGAGAAGGACCTGCCAAGCGAACTTGATCGGCACCATTTTCAAAATCACCCAAATCGTTGGCCCAATTGGAAAGGATTTGAAGCAAAAAAGCCGTTAGCAAGCCCAGCATCAAAGTCAAAACATTCATTGGAACACCACTATCCTGCGCTGCACCCAATAAAATTCCAGAAGCTGCCAAAGGCAAAGTTCTCAGCCTAGAGGCGGAAATCCAAGGACCAATTTTCATCAGGGAAACTTTGGAAATTGCTGAAAGTCGGGATCTCTTTTCTCCAAGAAAGCCTTCTTTCCTTCCTGCGCTTCTTGTGTCAAATAATACAATAAAGTGGCGTCGCCAGCGAACTCCATTAATCCGCGCTGACCATCCAACTCAGCATTTAATCCGCGCTTGATCATTCTAATGGCCAATGGGCTGCGTTTCATGATTGTCTTGCACCATTGAATGGTGGTATCTTCTAAATCAGTCAGAGGAACAACTTTGTTCACCATGCCCATATCACAAGCTTCTTGGGCCGTGTATTGCTCACACAAAAACCAAATTTCCCGTGCCTTTTTCTGCCCAACGTGACGGGCCAAATAATTGGATCCGAATCCCGCATCAAATGAACCCACCTTGGGGCCCGTTTGTCCAAACCGGGCATTGTCTGAAGCGATGGTCAAATCACAAACGACATGCAAAACATGTCCGCCACCAATGGCGTATCCATTGACCATGGCAATAACAGGTTTGGGAATTTCCCTGATTCGCTTGTGCAAATCCAAAACATTCAGACGAGGAACACCATTGTCATCCACATAACCACCAACGCCCTTGACATTCTGATCGCCTCCGCTGCAAAAAGCTTTGTCACCAATGCCTGTCATTACAATAACGGCAATGTCTTGACGCTCTCGGCAAATGTCCATGGCGTCGATCATATCCACATTGGTTTGCGGACGAAACGCGTTGTATACCTCAGGACGATTAATGGTGATTTTTGCAATCCCATCATGCCATTCAAACAGGATATCTGAATATTCCTTAATTGTTTTCCACTCTCTCATTTTGCTGTTTAAAGTATTCAAAGAACAAATCTAATTCAATTGGGTTCACTTCAGAATGCGTTTTCACCACCAAAACATGGCAATTGTCATTGACAAAGAAATTTTCTAGAGCCTCTTGATTGGGATCAATCAGCCCAATGGCCGTGAGTCCCCATCCGTTGATCCATTGTAGCAAGTCTCTTTGGTGAGGGGTTTCGAAAAAACGAGGAACAGATGGCTCACCCTTTGCGCCATCAATGATTTTAAAAATTCCGCCACCACCATTGTCTACCACAACCACTTTCAAGTTGGTTGGCCAAGGTTGATGCCACAAGCCATTGGCGTCATATAGAAAGGACAAATCGCCGGTAACAAAAACAACGGGTTGATTCACCATCAAGGCCGCACCTACTGCTGTGCTGGTGGAACCGTCAATTCCGCTTACTCCTCTATTTCCAAAAAAACGCAAATCACGACGCTGTTCAAACAACTGGATATAACGCACGACAGAGCTATTGCCCATTTGAATCTGGGCGCCTTGGGGCCAAGATTCGGAGAGATGATAAAACAACTTTAAATCAGAAAAAGGACGTTGATTAAAATATTGCCCAAGATTTATTTCTTGTGAAATGGATGGAATCTCCGCGCAGTCTTTCCCATTGGATGGATCCATATTCGTCAACCAATTCTGTATGAAATCACGAATGGAGCACTGAAATATCTCGGGATTCAATCGATACGTATCTATGGGATTGGTCTGCCATTGAATGGACCAATGGGCCTTGGCCTTTGTTTTTATCAATGCTTTGATTTTCCTTGAAATGATATTGTGGCCCAATGAAACCACAACATCCCAATGCAAGGATTGAATTTGCGCCTCGGACAGGGACATGACCCAACGATCAATACAGTCCACCCCTCCCAATGCATGTGCGTTGCTGTGTGTCTCTGTAAGAATCAACACATTTTCCAACTTTGATAACTGTCGAACCATTTCAGCACAAGCGTCATCATTGTTTTGCCCCATCAAGACCAAGTATTTCCAATCGGTTCGGAAAACGGGAAAATGAGGAGCAACGAGCGGTTGGGGCTGTTCCAATGGAATTTGGGTAAGGAGATTCAATGAAGTCGCCTCGGTGTAAAGTGGTTCTTTCAACGGAACATTGATGTGCACAGGACCTTGCGGAAATTGAATGGCCTTATTCAACGTTTTGGCGAGCAAAAGATGATTGGCCTGGACATCTTCATCACGACTTGCTTCCTCTATCGCACTGCACTGCGCCTTGATAAAATTGTCATAAATACCTATTTGATCAATGCACTGTCCTTCACTTTGATTGATGCTCTCAGCAGGACGATCCGCGGTAATCGCTATCAACGGAATTTCTTGATAAAAAGCCTCTGCCATGGCAGGGGCATAATTCAAAGGAGCGGTTCCTGAAGTACAAATTAATGCTACAGGTTTTTTCAATTGTTGGGCCATTCCGAGTGCAAAAAAAGCTGCACTGCGCTCGTCCACTTTTATATGGACATTAAAAAAGTCATGCCCATCCAAACCAATTGCAAATGGGGCATTTCTTGAACCAGGTGAGTAAACAATATTTTGAATTCCTCTTTCTTGAAGTAAAAACAACAAAGATTGGACTACTGTTTTATTGGATATTCTCATCTTGCACAAAGATAAATGCGTTCTGCTTCATCACCGTTTCATTCCACTCTATTTCAGCATCACTGTCCGGCATTACTCCTCCACCTACAAAACCCAGAACACCATTCCCAGTAAGATGCAAGCATCGCAACAATACAATGGCGTAGCTATTTCCTCCATCCTGTACATTAATTATACCACCATACAAACCTCTCTGATAGCCTTCATGCTGGACAATCCAATCCAACACTGGCTGAACGGGCATACCCGCCAATGCAGGAGTAGGAGACAGCGCGTGAATCAAGTTTCTTGCGTCACCCAGGATGGTTCCTACAATTTTGGTTTGCAAATGTTTCACTGTCTTAAAATACAACTCATTGCGTGGATGAACTTGTATGCGCTCAACATCATTATCCTTTAATGTTTGAACAATCATATCTCTCACCACCTCATGTTCTGTAATCTCCTTGCTTCCCCACTCGATTGTTGAATCAGCAGAAACAGTGCCCGCCAAGGCCATCGTCTCTATCTGATTTCCTTCCCTTTTCAATAGCAGTTCAGGCGATGCAGCAATCCACCGCCCCCAAATGGGATGATGCATCACCACCAGGAAAGACTCTGGAAAACGACGACGCAATTGTTGTATATATTGCTCTGCATTCCAACCCTCAACTGACCAATCAAAGCATCTGCTTGTAACAATCTTTAGCCATCCGTGAGCGAGCATCACGGACTTGGCATCTTCAACCAATTTCAAATACTCCTGGTGACTAAGACAATTTCCTCCCACCGCACCAGGCGTTGCTTTGGGATCAAAAGGTTTTACATAGTTAAGATGATCCCAAGTTCCCGACAATACTTTTCCTCCCTGCGATTGCGGCAATGTAATGTTGTAACCGTGGGATTCACCAGAAATCAATGTTGCAATGTCTGCACTCATTTGGCCACTTTAATCATGGTGGTCAATTTGGCTGTTGCAATCAAATCCTGCTCTTCATCTACAATTTGAACGGACCAAACATGGAGACTTCGACCAATCTTTATGGGTGTAGCAATACCCATAACCCAACCATGTCTCTTGGACTTTAGGTGCGTGATGTTTAAATCAACACCAACTGCGATGCTGTTGTTTTCTTTTGCAATGAGGTATGAACCCACACTGGCAACTGTCTCAGCCAATGCAGCACTGGCTCCTCCATGTAGGATTCCATAAGGCTGATGTGTTCTGGCATCCACCGGCATTTTTGCCGTTACCCTCTCTTTGGTCATTTCCAACATCTCAATGCCCAAGACACCCAAAAGCGTGGTGTTTTTCCAATTTTCTTGGTCCTGTTCCATGGTCGTATTCATCCTTTCAACTTTGAAAATGCAATTTTATTCTAAATTAGCCCGCAATGGTGAAAAAACACATCTTGATTTTGAATTGGCAGTTCCCGCCCAACCAAGGAATTGGCGGAAGGCGTTCTGCCAAGTTGGCCAAGGAGTGGAAGGCATTGGGGCATGATATCAGTATTGTTACCCAGACAACAACAAATTCCAATAAAGGTTCGCAAAATTGGATCAGCGATGAAACAATAAAATCTTTTGAATACCATTTTATTGATGAAAAAAATAATTTCAACGCATTGTATTTCCGAAAGGGACTATTGAATTCCATTTGGCTTTGGATACTCAAAAAATGGCACGGAGTGTTTACACCAGGAAACCCAATAGATGACTGCAGATTTGCAGGTTTGGCCATTGCTCAGAAACTAGCATCCATCCACCAAAAGAAACCCATTGATTTGTTGTTTGTGAGCTGCGCACCATTTAGTTTGAGCGTTTATGCTTCTAAATTTAAAGAGGAAAATCCTGAGATTCAGTTGTGGTGCGATTTCCGAGACCCTTGGAAGAACGCCGTGAATTACGGACTTCAATTGATCAATGAACGCCAACGCACCACAGAACAACATTTTCAAAAAGAGGTGGGAATAAAATCAGACTACATCTCAGCGCCTTACCAGGCTATTTTGGAGGAGTTTAAAAACCAAGAAACCCAGGCGCAGAAAATTTTGATACCGCATTTTACGGATCGGCCAATGACCTTAATGGCTCAGACTCCAGTGTCCGATAAACCCACTCTCACTTATGCAGGAAACCTCTATAATGGTTCTATGCCTTACATCAAAATAGCATTTAAAGCATTGAATAGCCTACCATCTGAGCAACAACCGCTATTGCATTTCATCGGACACTTTGCATCAGACGTTCAAAAGGAAATGGTCAAAGAATACAACGGGATTCGTTTTTCCCCTTGGCAAGAACAAGGTGTTGATCAATTTTTACAATCCAGCGACGGTTTAATTATTTTGCTGAGTAAAGACAATCAAAATTTCCACACCACCAAGTTCTTTGACTTTCTGCCACTGTCTAAACCCTACTTTTATATTGGACCAAAAGGAGATGTATTTCAAACCATTGAAGACCATCATTTGGGTTGTTCTTTGGAACAATACACGCCCGACGCGCTGAAAAACCATCAACCGAGTCGAGCCCTTCAATTGGCTGAGAAGCACACCGCGCAAAAGATGGCCTTAACCATATTGAATCATGTATTCTCAGCATAAAATTTCAATCATTTGTCCAAACTACAACAAGGGCATATTCATTGGAGAAACCATTGGCTCCGTATTGGCCAGCAGTTATGAGGATTGGGAATTGATCATCATTGACGATGGATCGACGGATGATAGTTTGCGCATCATTCAGGAATTTGCACGCAATGATCAAAGAATAAAATACCAACAACAAAGCAATCAAGGCGGGGCTGTTGCAAGAAACATGGGTATGTCCATGGCCACAGGAGCGTATCTTTTGTTCTTGGACTCTGATGATTTGATTGCCCCTGACTGTTTAAAGCAAAGGTTGAACATGGCGAAACTGCACCCCAATGGCATTGGATGGGTATTTCCGCTTTTGCCTTTTAAAGGAAATTTCTGTGATCAAGATTTTATTCAACCTTGGATCCCTCCAAAGGATCGGTTTTTGGAGCGGCTGATTGAACACGATATTACATGGACCAGCATGTCGCCTTTGTGGAAAACAGCATCCATCGTACCCTACTTCAAATGGAATGCCAACTACCCTAGGTTGCAAGACATTGAATTTCACACACACATTTTACTCAAGGGAGAGCGCATCTTCACCTTTCCGGAAAAAAAACCGGATTGCTACTACCGCCTTGATGAACAAAAGCTGGTGATAGGAAGTCGCTTTCAATATTTGGAAAAATGGAGCAAAGGATGTGATTTATACGTCCATGAATTCTGGAATAAAATACCCAAGGTGATGGCGCCAAAACTCAGTAGAACCATTTTGGCATTCTTATCTGTGGCAGGACATTATCATAGGAAAAAACAAATTACCGCTGATCAGTTTCAATCATTGATAAGAATGGCAAAACAATCCACGCCAAATGGCCGTCACCAAATCTTACTATCTGTGTATGGGAATCTGTTGAAACTTATGCCATTTCATTTGCCTGGGGTGAATGGATTTTTCAAATTTTGGATAAGATGAGCCGCTGTAGTTGTTGTATTTTTGAAGGATGAAGTCATTTTACTTTGTCTTGGTATTTTCTTTGCTATCCCAAATGGGATGGACAATGCGTTGCTACACAGATTATAGGGTTTTTCATTTACCCGCTGCGGTGAATGAGGGGAAAGACCAACCTTACATCGAATTTTATTTTGATTTTGATGGCACATCTTTGAAAAGTTTCACTGAAAATCAATCACAATTCATAGGCGCGGAAATTTTAATTACCCTAATCAAGAATGATCAAATCATTGGGTATAAAAAAATAAAAGCCTTATTCCCTTGGAATTCCCAGGAAGACCAGCGTCAGAACTGCTCTGCTATCGAGCGGATTGCAGCGGAGAATGGAAATATCCAGATTGAAATAGAAATGATGGATTTGGGATTAACGGATCAGAAAAAGAGCATTTTAAAAGATGAAATACAAGTCATCAATCTGAACAAAGGAGCATTTGTTTCCGATATTATTTGGGTCAAAGCATCTATCCCGACCAAGGAACCCAACGCCTTTACCAAGGGCGCTGTAGACATCTTGCCTTTGATCTCTGACACCCGATTTTCAGAAGAAAACGAAATAGAATTCTACGCAGAATTGTACAACACTGACCTTTATTTCCTTCAAGAACCATTCATTGTTCAATACTCCATTTTTGACCTTACGAGCAACATGATTCCTGGTTTAAGCCGAATCAAAAGGGAAAGCGCAAAATCTGTCATCCCTGTTTTGGGAAAATTAGACATCAGCAAGCTTAACGCAGGAGAATATGTTTTCAAATTGGAAATCAAAGACAAATCCAATCAGATGGTGGCTTCAAAGGAGAGAAGATTCTTTAGAAAGACAGACCTGGATTCAGGAACCCTTTCTCCGCCGATTGACCTCACTTTTGTTCAGCAATTTCAGGATAGCCTATTGTTGATAGAGCACATTCGTTCTTTGAGTCCCATTGCGCAAGGAAATGAAAAAAGCATCATCATTGACGTATTGCCAGCGTATAACTTAAGGCAAATGCAAGGATTTATGTATCAATTTTGGTACAAACGCAATCCCATCTCCCCCGAATTGGCTTGGACGGACTATAAAAAGGAAGTTGCTGCGTGCAACAAAGAATTTGGAACAGCCATCAAGAAAGGTTGGGAAACGGATAGAGGCCGAGTATATCTTCAATATGGCAAGCCATCCACTCGTGTTGTTAGAAACAATGACCCCGACTATTGGCCTTTTGAAATTTGGCATTATTACCAAACCAACAACAACTTGCACAACAAACGCTTGTTGTTTTACAACACCAGTTTAAATGGTGATTTTGAATTGCTGCACAGTGACATTCCCAATGAAATTACCAATTTCGATTGGAAAAATCTGGTTCGTTCCAGACAGATGAATGACCCATCAACTGTCAATCGATTGAAGAACAATCAACGACAAGATCCCTATTCCGGAGATGAATTGGAAAGTCTTTGGTACAATCCGCACTGATGATGAAAAAGGTAGCGGTGGTCATTTTAAATTGGAATGGGAAGCAATGGTTGGAGAAATTCTTAACCAATGTTGAAACATGCAGCAATGAGCTGGCCGATGTTGTTATTATTGACAACGGATCAACCGATGATTCACACGCATATTGTACTGCGCATCACCCAAAAGTCCAATGGATTGGCTTATCAAAAAACCACGGTTTTGCTGGTGGATACAATGAAGGATTAAAAGAACTGAACCACCCTTTCCTGATGCTACTCAACAGTGATGTTGAAGTCACTCCCAACTGGCTTAACCCCTTATTGCAATGGATGGAAACCGATGAACGATTGGCCGCTGTTCAACCTAAAGTCCTCGATTACCAAACCAAGAAAAGATTTGAATATGCAGGAGGAGCCGGCGGTTATATGGATCGTGATGGCTATGCTTTTTGCGCCGGAAGAATTTTTTACCAATTTGAAGATGACTTGGGACAATATCAAGGAAACCAAGAAATATTCTGGGCAACAGGAGCAGCACTCATGATTAGAAATAGCGCATGGAAAGAAGTAAACGGATTTGATGCTGACTTCTTTGCGCACATGGAGGAAATTGATTTGTGTTGGCGGTTAAAGAACAGGGGCTATTCTATTGGCGCTTGTTTGGATTCAACTGTATACCATGTGGGCGGCGGAACACTCGATCGCCAAAACCCAATGAAAACGTTTTTGAATTTTCGCAACAATTTGTATTTAATTACAAAAAATTACCGTCATTCCAATTTGACGCTCAAAATCTTCAAACGTTTGTTGATGGATGGTTTGGCTGGCATTAGATTTTTATCCGAAGGTAAGTTCCAACATCTTTTGGCCATCTTCCGTGGACACTTTGCGTTCTATGGTATGCTGAGCAATATGCTCCACAAAAGATCACAGGAAACCGCTCAGATCAATAACATCAACAACAAAGGACTTTACAAGGATAGCATTGTATATGCATTTTTTATAGGAGGAAAAACAGAATGGAATGCCCTAAGAAAAGATAGGTTTGTGTAAAAAAACACATGAGCCAACTGTTTAGGCAAAATCCATTTCTTCGCATTGCATTGTTCTTTGGTATTGGTGTTTATCTCCTAGACCATCCCGCCTTGTTTGGAGCTCAACTTCTGGCCTGTATAGTAGGACTCATTCTCACCCAACTGATTAAAACCAAACTATTCATGTCCGCCGTCTTGGCTGGCGTTCTAATGCTTATGGGGTCAGCGCAACAATTTCTTATTCATGAAGTTGAAAAAAGAGATTTTCTTCCAAAACAACCCATTCAAGCATTCAACGGTCGCCAATTGCAATCTGACAATGTCCCTATGTTCCAAGGGTTCCTTCAGCACCATGACAGCACGCATGCTGGGCTGATGGTGGCGCTATTGGTTGGTGATACTCAATTCATCGAATCAAGCACCAAGCAGCAATACAAAGCGCTTGGTCTTAGTCATCTCTTAGCGGTGAGCGGAATGCACATTGGGCTTATCTTTCAATCCATCATTTTTTTGTTACAAATAACAACAAGAAACCGAATGCCAAAAACGGTTGTTGTCATGGGGTTGATTCTGATTTGGGGATTTGCACACATTGGCCAATACAGTCCTTCATTGCTCAGGGCTTGCGTGATGTTCACTGTTATTCACTTTGGTAAAATGTTAAATGAAAAGAGTGGCGCACTGAATGCCTTGGGCATTTCATTTGTTTTGTTGTTGATTCTTCAGCCCTTGCAGCAATTCCATTGGGGATTTATTCTATCGCACTTGGCGGTACTCGGTATTGTTGTGCACCATAGAAAATGGCAATACATCACCCAACAGATGTCCGTTTGGAAACGTTGGATTGTCCAATCCCTCGCCATCACAATGGGTGCTCAGCTTTACACCTCATTTTTTTTGCTTCCCCTAACGCTAACATTACCAACCTATTTTTTACTGTCCAATTTCATACTGGTACCTTTTTTCTCCATCCTTTTGTTTACGTGTTTTGGGGAGTGGCTTTTGAACCTTTGTATTCCTGCACTACCCTTTCACGCCATCAATCAATTTTTGTTCAATGGACTGGAAAACCTATTACAAATCCTAGGAAAACTCCCCTATCTGCAATGGCAGTTACACGAAGCTTGGTGGATCTTATTGACCATCACATTGTTCTTGGCAGCGGTTTACTATTTGGCGCTCGAATCCAAATGGCGCGTGCTCGCAGTATTTGGAATATCCGGAATGAATTTGATTGCTGCGATTGGGATCATCTCCATTGTATTCTCAAAACCTGAAATTCATCTTTGGCGGAATCAAACGCAAAGAAGAAGATTATGGAACCATCAGTCAGAGGGATATTATTCTGGACCGAAAAAATGGCCTTCAACATTCCTATTACAAAAAGGCGTTGAATTCCAACAAAGCCCATAACTTTGTTCTATGGATTTGAGTCGTTTTACTTGGGTTGAATGTCCGCGGGACGCTATGCAAGGCATGGCGAATTTTATACCCACATCCCAAAAAATAGACTATATCAACCATTTGATTGCCGTAGGTTTTGACGAAATAGACATTGGAAGCTTTGTGAGTGCCAAAGCCATCCCACAATTGCAAGACAGCCATGAGGTCATTAACGGTGTTGAATGGAAAAAAAATAAACCAAATTTCTTGGTTATTGTTGCCAATGAACGCGGGGCTGAACAGGCGTGCAAGGAAGAACGTGTGGACACGTTGGGATTTCCCTTCTCTGTATCAGAAACATTTCAGTTGCGCAACACCTCTGCGACACAAGAAGATAGTTTAAAGCGGTTGGATGGCATTTTTGAGATGACC
>CAMCTV010000041.1 GCA_945878635.1 Chryseobacterium gleum
TAATCAGGTTGATGTCTTCATGTTGACCGGCACGGACCGCAGATTTGGGCTCCTGAGTAATCGGGGGATAATGAATGGGACGTAAAATGCTGTTGCCGTTGTGTATTTTGGAATCGAAATAAAATTCATCCAACCCCAAATGCAGCGCAATGGCACGTAGCATATACCGACCAGTATTCTCCAAGTCTTTGTAGGCCTGAATACCCACCTCATTGAAGCCAGGCAACTCATCAGTAAAAACGTTGTCTGAATATTCGGAACGAATGGGGTCGTTGTCTTCAACTTGTTGTCCAAAATGCCAAAACTCTTTCAAGTCCCCGGCATTGGAATCTTTGGCGTGTTCTTTTCCAAAAGAGGTGTATCCTCGTTGGCCTGCCAATCCTGGAATTTCATACTTTAATTTATTCTCAATGGGCAAATCAAAAAAATGTTTAACCTCGGTATACAAGCGATTCACGGTGTCTTCTCTAATCAAATGATTCTTGACAGCTACAAAACCTATTGTCTCATAAGCCTGTCCCAATGCTGCTACGAAGGATTTCTTTTGAGCTTCATCACCATGAATAAAGTGTGCCAAGTCTATTGCTGGAATTCCCATTTCTTGTAAGTTCATTGCTTCAAAATTTAAGTACAAGCAATAATAGCATGTATTCTTTCCTAAGTTAAACTTGTTCAGGTGAATATTATGAGCGCATTCTTGTTGATACAGTTGCACCATTATGAACAAAGGCCTGTGATAAATGTTATTGCGTCGTGTTCCAATCTTGAAACGACTTTCTAATTTTGGAGACTATAATTTTTTTTTATGATAGAGTCAGATATCATCATCATCGGTGCGGGTCCATGCGGATTGTTTACGGTTTTTGAAGCCGGTCTATTGAAATTGAAATGCCATTTGATTGACGCCTTGCCTCAGCCAGGAGGTCAATTGACGGAGATATATCCAAAGAAACCCATTTACGATATCCCCGGTTTCCCCGAAATCTTGGCCGGTGAGTTGATTGATAACTTGATGAAACAAGCGGAACCTTTCAAACCCACTTTTACTTTGGGCGAAAGAGCAGAGATTTTTGAGAAGGATGAGAACGATAACTTTATCGTTACTACCAGCAGAGGTACCAGGCACAAAGCACCCATTGTAGCCATTGCTGGTGGTTTGGGTTGTTTTGAACCGCGTAAGCCACCGATTAGTAACATTGTTGACTTTGAGGACAAAGGCATTGAATACATCGTTCGTGATCCAGAATTTTACAGAGGTAAGCGCGTTGTGATCTCTGGTGGTGGGGATAGCGCCTTAGATTGGTCGATTTTCTTGGCCAATGGAGTAGCCGAACACGTGACCTTGATTCACCGCTCTACCAGCTTCAGAGGACACTTGGACAGCGTTCAAAAAGTAATGGACATGAGTGAGAGTGGAAAGATGCGATTGATCACCAATGCTGAAGTAGTTGGATTGAATGGTGAAGATAAATTGGAATCAATCGTTGTCAATATTGACGGGCGTGGGCCAGAAACTGTATCAACCGACCATTGGTTGCCTTTGTTTGGTTTGTCTCCCAAATTGGGTCCTTTGGCGGATTGGGGATTGAACATTGATAAGAACTCCATTGAAGTCAATACTTTGGACTATAGCACCAATGTTCCTGGATTGTATGCAATAGGCGATATCAATACTTATCCCGGTAAATTAAAATTGATTCTGTGCGGTTTTCACGAGGCTACTATTATGGTTCAAAGTGCTTTCAAGAGAATTTACCCCAATAAGAATCTTGTCTTAAAATACACCACAGTAAACGGTGTTCAAGGATTTTAATGGATGAAGAAGGCTGTTGTCATTGGCGCAGGTGTTGCGGGAATGGCAGCTGCTATTAGGCTTTCTAAAGCTGGTTTTCAGGTTAGCTTGTATGAAGCTTCAGACCATCTTGGCGGTAAATTGAGTCAAAAAAAATTGGGCAAGTATCGTTTTGATTTGGGCCCAAGTCTTTTTACTTTGCCAGAGTTGGTCAAAGAATTGTACACTTTATGTGATGAGGATTTTGATTCTCATTTTCCCATTCACCGTTTGGATCCAGTCGCTCATTATTTCTGGTCCGATGGTACATACTTAAAAGCATCTGCGAATTCGAATCAATACGCTCATGAATTGTCCGATGTATTGGGAGAATCCCTATCAGTGGTGAAGAAATATTTTGAAAAAGCAGCTTGGGTTTATAATACAACACGACCTGTTTTTTTGGAAGCTAGTCTTAAAAGATTGCCCTGGCGAACCAAAAGATTTTGGAAAGCATTGTTGGCTATTCCACTTTTGCCGTTGAGGGGATCGTTGCATCAATACAATCAACGGAGATTCAAGAATCCGAAGACAGTTCAACTGATGAATCGATACGCCACTTATAATGGCAGCAACCCTTATCAGACCCCTGCTATGATGAGTATGATACCTCATTTGGAACACGGCATTGGCGCGTTTTTGCCCAAACAGGGGATGCATCAAATCACCCAATCATTGGGATACTTATTGGAGAAGAGTGGTGTAGCAGTGCATCTTGATACACCTGTAAAGCACATAGAGTATAATAAAGGTAATAATCATGTTTTTCAAAAAGTTAAGGGTGTTGTAGTGAATGACAAATTCATTCAAGCAGATGTTGTTGTATCCAACGTAGATGCTCACTTTACCTATCACAAATTACTGCCAGATTTTCCAAGACCCGAGAAGATTCTGAAACAAGAAAGATCATCCAGTGCTATTATTTTTTACTGGGGCATGAAGAAGAAATTTCCCAATTTGGATGTCCACAATCTTTTCTTCGCCGATGATTATGCCGCAGAGTTCAAAGGAATTTTTCAAGACAAACGTGTAGTGGATGATGTAACGGTGTACGTCAACATTACTTCCAAGTTGGTCAAAGAGGATGCACCGGAGTATGGCGAAAATTGGTTCGTGATGATCAATGCGCCGCGCTATGAAGGAAAAGACGAAACAGAAGTTGTCGCAAAAGCCAAAGCATCTATTCTGAAGAAATTGAATCAAATATTGAAAGATGACGTTGAGCAATACATTGAAATAGAAGAAGTGCTTACCCCGAGATTGATTGAGGAACGCACATCTTCCTATACTGGCTCATTGTACGGAACTTCGAGCAACTCAACCTTTGCTGCTTTCATGCGCCACGACAACTTTATTGATGGTCTGAAAGGATTATATTTTGTTGGGGGAAGTGTACATCCTGGTGGTGGAATACCATTGTGTCTTCAGTCAGCCAAGATTGCTGCGCAATGCATTATTCAAGATCAAGGACAATCCTGATTTTCTCTTTTAAGGCCTTGCCTTGTTCTTTATTCATTGTTCCCAAATATTCGATGAGTCTCTTCTTATCGATGGCCCTTATTTGATCCACCAAGATTTGTGACTTCACGGGTAGGAATTTTTCTTTCACATCATGCCGTAAAACATCAACATCTTCTATGCATTGCGAGGTCAAAGGACAAACCACAACCGTTGGATGGAAATCATTGAGCAGTGGTGATTGAACGATGATTACTGGTCTGACCTTTCCTGACTCCTTTCCCTTGTTGGGGTTCAAATTGGCCAACCAAATATCAAATGTTTTCATCGAGGAAATTTTCAAAATCTTTAGCAACATCTAAACTATTGGCATAAACCGCTTTGCTCTCCATGAGCAATTGGGCCCTGAGCTTTTTTCTTTTATGATAACGGTTGTACATGGCCAATGCTTCATTGATGTAACGGTTACGTGGCATGTCCAGTTGCTTGATGACTTTTTCTGTTTCATCAAAAATGACATCATCTAGTTTGAGTGAGAGCATTTTCATTTCTTAAGGTATATACCACAAAGATATACTTTTTTTTTGAGATCTTCATTTGAACCGACATTATCTTTGGCGAATGAAAGCAAGAATAATCGTCACATTGTTGTACAGTGTGGGTTTGATGGGTTTGATTTTTTTCCCAACTTTTTTTGTTCCATTGAGCGCATTTAGTTTGTTGCTTACTGTTGCTGTTTTGACAATGGAAGAGTTCAGCTTTAAAAAATTAGTTTTGTTCTTGTTTGTTGCTTGCTCAGGATTTTTTGTGGAGTGGTGGGGAGTTCACACTGGTAGTCCGTTTGGATTTTACCAATACGGTTCTGGATTGGGAATAAAGTGGTTGGACATTCCTTTGGTCATTGGACTCAATTGGGTGATGTTGGTTTGGAGTTCTTTGGCCTTGTTGCGTTGGACGTGGAATGTAAATAACCGTTGGATATTGGCTTTGGGAGGTGGTGTTTTGATGACGTTGATGGATTTTTTGATAGAACCAGTCGCTCCTCATTTGGAGTATTGGATATTTGAGATGAATCAAGTTCCTTGGAACAATTTTGCAGCTTGGTTGTGGCTGGGTGTTTTATTCTCCTGGATATTGTCTTTTATACCCTCAAAACAAAACGCACTCGGTTCTTGGGTATATGTTTTGAATTGGTTCTTTTTTGTTGGATTGATTATTTCAAGGTAAAAAAAAACGCAATCTTTCGATTGCGTTCTTTCTTATTTGTTTAGGTAATGAAGTCCGAAATATTAAGCGATGCTCAATTTCTTCTCCAAATCTTCTAGGTACTTTCTGAAATGCTTATCTGTCTCCTGTAGGTTGTTCACTGTGCGACAAGCATGTAAAACTGTGGCGTGGTCTTTACCTCCACAATGCGCTCCAATACTAGCCAATGAAGATTTAGTCATCTTCTTAGCAAAGTACATCGCAATCTGACGGGCTTGAACAATCTCACGCTTGCGTGTTTTGCTCTTCAGCAATTCAATCGGCAAGTCGAAATAATCACATACTACCTTTTGGATGTAGTCAATGCTCACCTCTCTGGCTGTATTCTTGACAAACTTATCAATCATTTGACGCGCCAATTCCAAGTTGATATTCTTCTTATTCAAAGAAGATTGGGCAATCAAAGAAATCAAAGCGCCTTCTAACTCACGAATATTGGATGTGATGGAGTAACCTAGATATTCTACAACATCTTCAGGCAATTCAATACCATCTGCATACATCTTCTTGCGCAAAATTTCAATTCGCGTCTCCAAAGATGGAACTTGTAAATCTGCACTCAATCCCCACTTGAAGCGAGACAATAAGCGCTGCTCCATACCTTGCATTTCAACAGGTGGCTTATCACTGGTTAAAATGATTTGTTTTCCTGTTTGATGAAGGTGATTGAAAATATGGAAGAAGACATCTTGCGTCTTTTCTTTTCCGCTGAAGAACTGAACATCATCAATGATCAAGACATCCATCATTTGATAGAAATGAGAGAAGTCATTCACACTATTGTTTTTAACCGCCTCAATAAATTGGTGCGTAAAGATGTCTGAACTAACATACAAAACAGTTTTCTCAGGATTCTTGGCCTTAATTTCTAAACCAATGGCATGAGACAAGTGGGTTTTACCCAAACCAGTACCTCCGTAGATCAACAATGGATTGAATGCAGTACCTCCAGGCTTATTGGCAACAGCAAAACCGGCGCTGCGCGCTAAGCGATTGCTATCACCTTCAATGAAATTTTCAAAAGAGTAATTTGGATTCAAATTGGAATCTACTTGAATCTTTCTCAATCCAGGAATGATGAACGGGTTTTTGATGCGCGACTCACTCATGTCCAAAGGCATGCTCACAGGCGTATTCTTTACGGCTTTGCGATCACTCGTGGGAACTTTGATGGTATAGGGGTGATTGTTGTTGTCCATAATAATGGAGTACTCCAATCGACCTTCTGTTCCCAATTCTTTTTTAATTATTTTCTTTAGAAGTGTTACATAATGTTCTTCCAACCACTCGTAAAAAAATTGAGAGGGTACTTGAATGGTCAAAACGCTGTTTTCCAACTTAACGGGTTTGATGGGTTCAAACCAAGTTTTAAATCCTTGTGGACTAACGTTGTCTTTGATGACTGCTAAACAGTTGTTCCAAACTTGAAATTGATCCTTTTTGGATGGCATAATATCTTTAGGTAATAAGTAGTAAATGTTTGTTTAGGTAGGTGGTCAAGGTTATTCACAGTGACTAGGCAAAAAAAGGAATAAAAAAGTGAAAAAAAAAAATATTTACTATTGATTTGTTGAATATTTTGATTTTGTAGATTTATCAAGGCTTTCAGCGCTTTTTTTGGTTGAAAAATAAACAAAAAAAAAGCTTGGAATGAGAATGAATTTAGCCTATAATTTTGGCACATATGATTCAACATTCGATTTCTATTCGTGTTCGCTATGCCGAGACTGATGCCATGAATTTTGTCTATTACGGTAACTATGCAACCTATTTTGAGGTAGCCCGGGTAGAATTAATGAGAAAACTGGGGTTGAGTTACCGTGCCATAGAAGAAATGGGTGTTTGGATGCCGGTGATTGATTATCACATTCAATACTTTAAACCTGCCCAATACGATGACGAAGTAATCATTACAGTCAAAGTGGACACCATGCCTTCCGCCAAAATGATTTTTCATTATGAGTCCTTTGTAGACGGGGTTTGCATCAATCGGGCTGAGACCACTTTGGTTTTTGTGGATGCACAATCCAAAAAACCTCAACGTTGTCCTTCAATATTGTTGGATAAAATCATGGCGCATTGGTCCACTAATCCGCAATAATGAGTTGACCTTCACCTTCCTGTATCAAATCCAATTGAATAGGCGATTTATTCAAGATTAAATTCCCTTTGTTTTTAAATTCAATATACAAATAATGCTTTGAATGGGCTTGAATATCCTGTAAGCTGTTGTGGTTACAGTTCAAGTATTGCGTATTCATTTCACTTGCATCCAGTTTTCCTAGGGCATTGCTGTATAGGGAGGTGAAATGTGATTGCCCCTTTAAAATAATATCACCAGTCCCTTTAGGCATTTCAATAATACAGCTGTCTCCATGGAATAATATACTACAATTGGATGGAGCATTTTCATTGATCCAATGAAGTTTATCTTGAATCAATGTATCCATTACTTGAACATATTGAAAAGATTGATTCACTACCTCTTCAAACGCTGGTGCATAAATATCCACAAGAATTTGCTTGCGTTTATTGCGAATGAGTTTGCAATTGTTTTGATCTTTCAGTGTGAGTATTCCATCATTTACATCAAAACTAATTTCATTGATCCAATTTTCTGGCCCTGTAATTCTAATCTTGTACTCAGGGGATGGATGAAGTTGATAGGTAATCATATCATTGAGAACCAAAGAATGAAAGTAGGGTAGTGCTTGCTCAATAATGTTTTCTTTGCCAGCCCGCTGAAAACAATCGTTTGCATCAGGTTGTCCGCAACCCAATGAAAAGCCAAATGCCAAAACAACTGCTATCTTCTGAACAAATCGATTCCGCATCCAAATTCAAAATGATCTGCTTTGGCCCAATGGGTAAACAAAGCAGCGGTGATGTATACTCTATTAAAAAAGGGATTGATCTTGGCCAAGTTCATACAATTTCTTCGGATGGAAAGTCGATGGTATAGTGGGCCATTTTTTTTCCAATCCGTTTTGATATAAATGCCCTGTTGAATTGAAAAGGTGGTGTATCCAAAAAAACTTTGGTAGCCCAATGTAGCTCCCCATTGTTGCCAATTCTTTGGCGATGAAGATTGACTTGAATTCATTTCAAACAATTTCTCCAATCCTGGCTGATACAAGTAATCCATTCCCACGCTCCAACGGTGTCGGTAGTTCATCATACGGGCATAATTCAACTGGAGATTGTAAACAGGATACTTTCTTCCCAATGGCTGATAAATTTCTTTGAGTCCAGCAGCCAAATGAAGACTGATACAACGTGAACCATGATAGACAGGTAATTCATCCGTAATACACATAGGTCCTTTTGGCATTTCCATTCTGGGTTTGATGGTGTAGCTCAGTTGAAATTGATTGGTCCCCAAATTGGGCAATTGGTATGCTCCATTGCTCATGTGCGTCATGCGCAAACCTATGAGATGCTCTTTGCTTAAGGTTGAAAACATTGAATACTGGAAGTGCAGACTTAAAGCACAGTTCAACCTTGTTGAAATGACCGGTGCTTGATGATTGTTATCCAGATCCCATATCTTAGAGCTATATCCCAATCCCAATCCCATGCCATACCAACATTTTCTATGCTTTCCGTATGGTCGATAAATCATGTAGCTCAACGCCAACTGTTGTCCGAATTGCTTGGGATTACCCGTTGTGCTAAAATACAAATCATATCCTGTCATTGGGAACCGTTGGTAAATTCTCCATTTGGGCATGGTTGGCCTTTTCATCCATTGAATGGATCCTGCATAAGAATATCCTTGAATCAATGGTGTCATTTCCGCGCGGTGAGGGACGATACTCCCTGCCAGCCCAGTGACTGCAAAATGATTCTTTCCCAATGTATCAACTTGCCCATTGCTGATGATGCATGAGAAGAATAGAAATAGAATGAAAACGATTCTCATTTCTGTTTTAACAATTTCATCCATTGCGCCATTTGTCCGCTAATATGGTAATGGTTTTCAAATGCCATTCGAGCATGATTGCTGAGGTCATTCCTCAATGCATCATTGTCCAACAGAATTGACCATTGATCAGCCAATGACTGGGCATCTTCAGGATCAAAGGTTAATCCACATTTGTTACCTTCTATCAAGCTTTTGGTCCCCCCGGTATTGGAGCCCAATAAAGGCAAACCAGCGCGCATTCCCTCTATGGTGACCATTCCAAAAGTTTCATTGATGGATGGAACGATGAGCAAATGAGAGTCGGCAAAGGTTTTGGCCAAATCAAACTGAAAGGGTTTGAATTGAATAACATCTTGCAGATCCAAATGCCTCACCTTCTTCTTATTGTCCTTTTCATATTGATTGCTCTCTCCCAAAGTGCTTTCTCCAATAAATGTCAATCGTATTTGAGGGTAACGCTTATTCAATATTAAAAAGGCGTTGACTACCAGGTGCTGATTCTTGAGCGGGTCCCATCTCCCTACAACCAAAGCGCGAAATTCTCCTGTTTCATATTTATTGGCCTTCAAGTCATCAGGCAAAGCCAAAGGGAGGATGCTAATTCTTTTCTCGGGAAATGTTGTAAAGTCTAAAACTTGTTGTTTCAAAGATTCACTCAAACAAATCCATTGATTGATTTGTGAAAATCTGAGCCTATGAAACAATGATCTCTTGGGACTGGCCATTTGCATTCCTTGATGATACAAAATCTTCACCTTGGAGCCCAGGAGTTTTGTCCATGCCAATGTGTCCATATCACGGGGGTCCCTAAACCAAATCCAATCCATAGCATGTTGTTTGATGGCTCTCTTCATGGCGATGGCACAGCCAAAATCCCAGTATCGCTTGTTGCGCCTTACTTGAACAATTTCAAATCCTTCTTGAAGTGCTATCTGATGGATGGGGGAGTCTTGAACACAAAAAATAACAACACGCAATACTTCATTTCTTAGATAGCGCGCATACCTGAGCATATTGAGTTCCAATCCTCCTTTGCTTAAGGATGAACTATAAAAACCGATGGATAATTGGTTATCCATCAATCAAATATGTCATGCATCATCAAGGCCTCACTGATTTCACCAGCTGCCTTTATATCTCCTAAACTTTTGGCCAATCGTCGACCATCCTGAAATACATCGATGGCCAATTCATTGATTCCAATGGTTTCATACATTTTTCCCAATTGGTAATACAAGGCCAAGTAATCTGACTTCAATTCTTTTAATGCCAACAGACGATCGATGGCTTTTTGAATTTCACCTTCCTTTTGCCATTCCAATGCCAAAGCATAATGAAGAAATGGATCATCCGGATGCGTTTGAAGCATAGCTTCAATCATGACTCTTCTGCTGGACATACTAATCAATGGAAACGGTTAATCCCTGTTGGGATAACATTATGTGAAAGGGAACCAAAAGTTCATGAGTGCCCGACTTAATCGGACATTTTCCTTTGTAATGAACGATATAGGCAATTTGTTCAGATTGTATAGGGTCAAAATCCATAATATTCATCAAGCAATGAATGACATGATCAATGTGATTAAAATCATTGTGCAAAATCAAGGATTGCTCAATAATATCAACCGTGGTTGTTTCATTTTCGAAAGCTTCTTGATGTCCCATACATTCTGTAATCAATACTTTCAGCGAATATAATAAACCGACTTGCTTATTTTTGAATCATGAGAAATTTTAGAGCAAGTTTTTTGTTGTTTTTGATGTTATGTGCTTCCGCTGCCATTTTTGGTCAGCGTCAATATTGGGAAGACAAGTTCAAACAATTGGGTCCTGAATTGGCCACACCCAATGAGCAGCGCGCTGCAAGCGGTGCTCCAGGTGCACGTTATTGGCAGCAACAAGTGGATTATTCCATGAATATCTTGATTGACGATGAGACACAAAAATTGTTTGGTGAGGAGTGGATTACCTATCACAATTTTTCACCCGATCAATTGACCTATTTGTGGATTCAATTGGATCAGAACAATATGGCCAAAGAGAGCGATGCTTATAAGATTGAGCAATCCAAAATCAATGAGACCATGAGCTACAATGACATCAAAGATTTGGAGCCGTGGTATGATGGAGGTTTCAAAGTGGTTGAAGTAAAAGACAAATCTGGAAAAGATTTAAAGTGTGTTATCAATCAAACGATGATGCGCATTGATTTACCGACGCCGTTGGCTTCCGGCGGAACCTATTCTTTTAAAATCAAATGGTGGTACAACATCAATGATCGCATTCGTTTGGGTGGGCGCAGTGGTTATGAATATTTTGATCAAGAAAAAAATTACTTGTACACCATGGCGCAGTTCTATCCTCGATTGGCTGCGTATATGGACTATTCAGGTTGGCAGAATAAGCAATTCTTGGGTTCTGGTGAATTCACTTTGGACTTTGGAAATTATACGGTAAACATTACGGTTCCCAATGATCATGTCGTAGCAGCAACGGGAGAGTTGCAAAATGCAAAATCTGTCATGAATGCGGAGCAATTGAATCGTTGGGAAAAAGCCAAGAAAAATTTTGATGCTCCGGTTGAAATCATCAATCAAGCTGAAGCAACTGAAAATGAGAAAGTCCGTGCAAAAGGCAACGAGCAAAAGACGTGGACTTTTAAGGCAACCAACGTCCGCGACTTTGCATTTGCTTCTTCTCGCAAATTCATATGGGATGCGATGGCCGTACAGATTGGGAACAGAACCACCATGGCCATGAGCTATTATCCCAAAGAAGCCAATCCGCTTTGGGGCCAATTTTCAACACGTGCGGTAGCACACACTTTGAGGGTTTATTCAAAATACACCATTGATTATCCATATCCAGTAGCCATTTCAGTTAACTCAAAGTGGATAGGAATGGAATATCCGATGATTTGTTTCAATGGTGGTCGACCAGAAACGGACGGCACCTACACGGAAGGAACCAAGTATTCCACCCTCGGCGTAATTATTCACGAAGTAGGCCATAACTTCTTTCCTATGATCATCAACAGCGATGAGCGCCAGTGGACATGGATGGATGAAGGGTTAAACACATTTATGCAATATCTAACAGAAAAGGAATGGGATGCCAATTATCCCACAAGAAGAGGACCTGCAAGAAATATCGTTGATTATATGAAGGGCGACAAATCAAAGATGTCTCCCATCATGACCAATAGTGAAAGCATTTATCAATTTGGAAACAATGCTTATGGCAAGCCTTGCACCGCATTGAATATTTTGAGAGAGACAGTCATGGGTAGAGAGTTGTTTGACTATGCATTCAAAGAGTATTGCAGAAGGTGGGCCTTCAAACACCCAACACCTGAGGATTTTTTCAGAACAATGGAGGATGCCAGCGCAGTTGACTTGGATTGGTTTTGGAGAGGTTGGTTTTATGGCACGGATCATTGCGACATGGCGATGAAAGAAATCAAAATGTTTGTCATTGACTCCGAAAACCCCACTGTGGAGAAAGCAATAGACAAGGAGCGAAAGGAAGGGCGTCCAACAGATATCAGCTTAAAAAGAGATAGAGAAGAAAAGCTCGTTACGTTGGTAGAATTGGATCCAGCTGCCCGAGATTTCTATTATTCATTTGATCCCCACAAAGTCACCAAAACAGACCAAAAACAGTTTGAAGAGTTCTCAAAATCTTTAAGTCCTGAAGAAAAAGCGCTGATGGATAGCCATTCCTATTATTATCAGATTACTGTGGAGAATGTGGGTGGTTTGATTATGCCTTTGATTTTTCAATTCACGCTGAAAGATGGCAGTAAAAAGGAGTTCAGAGTACCTGCAGAAATTTGGAAGATGTCAGAACCGACAGTAACCAAAGTATTTGTTTTACCCCAACCAGCAGTTGAGATTGCATTGGATCCATTTTTGGAAACCGCGGATGTTGAATTAAGCAACAACCACTGGCCAGCGAAAATGGTCCCCAATCGTTTTGATTTGTTCAAAGACAAGCGAGGAAGAGGACAGGAAGAAAATGAGATGCAGAAAGCGAGAAGGGAAGGGAATCAATAGTGATTCAATTCCTGTGCTTCTATTTCAACATTAACCATAAACGGGGCTGAATCCAGTCCCGTTTTTTGTTGAAGAATAAATTGGTATTCACCAAATGTCTCAAATTCCATTTGCTCCGCCAAAACAATATCAAAATTTATATAATCCAATGCCTTGTCACCATTAAAGGTACCATCCGGATTTCTGATAATGATGTCCAGCTCATGGGTGATACTGTCACCATTGGGTTTTATCTCTATCCAAGACAAGGGCAAATTTTCATAGGGATAGTGTACCCCACATTGAAGGTCCATGGTTAACCGATAAGGTTTGTCATTCTTTTGTATGTTCCATTTCCAAACAACAGGCTTTGTCCACAAGAGCTCTTTTCCAAAATCATGTTCATAATGCAGTGACGAACCACCATTGCAGCTGAATAAAAAGTAAATGACGAAAATGAGAAAAAAAGATTTACTTGACATCATTGAATTGGATAGGCTTTTCAAAAATAAGATATCCATGATTGTTGTAATAGGCTACTGAAAGTTTGCGCTCTTTTCTGCTGCCGCTGATTTTTAGCATAGCAAAATGGCGCACTGATACAATGGTGCCTTCCATCCGAAATTGGTTTTTCTCTTTGCTCATGTCAGCGGCGCCTGAGGTTAAAGGAGACGAGGTTAGATCATACAGTGTATAATCCCCATTGCTCCATTTGCTGATTTCTCCGCAATGCCTATCTCCAGATAAGAAAACCACATTGTTGATTTTATTGGCTTGCAATAAATCCATGATGTAGGATTTCTCTCGGCCATAATTAGCGTAATTTTCATAGACCATTTCAGAGTTTAAAAATTGACCTCCGATACAAATGATTTTGAAACTGGCTTTTGAGGTCATCAATGCATTGATGAGCCAATGTATTTGATCTTGGCCTAAAATACCGGCGCCATGATCCACGGAGAGATTGGGCGTTGTGTTCAGATTTTGTGCTGTTCTGTTGTAGCGGTTGTCCAAAAAGAAAAAATCAACATCACCAATGGTTACCATGGAAGTATTGCCATTTAGGCCATCAATAGCCTTGGTTGGATTGGGCCAGAAGTGTTGAAAGGTTGCAAGGCTCTTGTCTTTTAATGCAAAACTTCCATTGCTGTCATTGGGGCCAAAATCATGGTCATCCCAGATGGCATAATTGGGAACGCTGCGCAATAAACTGTCCAACCTTGGATGCTTTCTTGAGTGAACATAGCGCATGATCATTCCTTCTTCACTGTCCCAATCTCCTTCTCGAAAATAGACATTATCGCCGAGCCAAATCATGGCATCGGGTTTCTTGTTGGCAATGCTGTTGAAAATGATTTCAGATCCTCCATAAGACTTGCCAGGACGATCGTAATCAGGATCATTGATATAAGCACATGAACCAAATGCAATATTTAAATTGGGAGGATCTGTGCGGTACTGCCACAGTGGCTGTGTTCTAAAAGTAATGGAATCATCCTGCAATTCAAATTGATCATTGATTTTAATCCAATATTGTGTGTTGGGTTTTAAGGAGTGCAACTTTATTGTGCCTGAATGGGCGTAATGATTCTCCAAAAGAAGTGGGAAGGTTTGAACAAGATCATTGCCTTCATACAATTTTACCTGCAAGTAAAAATCTTCCCATTGGAAATCATTCAATTGAACGGGTTCATGATCCTTTAAGACAAATATCTTGGCATCCCGCATTCCGATATGTCCAATTGTCCAATGAAGCTGATCTTTCTTTTGTCCTAAAAGTTGTAATGAAGTCAGCGCTAGGATTGAAAAAGCTGCAACAATTGTTGAGAGGTTTTTAACCATGAAAAATGTTTTTGAATTATTTGTTTGGAACGTTGAACATCAAAAGAAAAATCGGGAGATAAATGTTTTACGATGGCTTCAGCAAATTGAACATCTTCCATTTGAATATCCAGTAGGAGTTGTACTTCAGGATCAAAAGCTTTGGCCACCAATGGACTGCATATGACAGAGTTTCCCATGGCCAACGCCTCAATGATTTTGTTTTGCATGCCACTGCCCAAAGTCATGGGGGCAACAAATACCTTCCCTCGCTGATAGGCGCATTTGATGTCAGGCAACCAGCCAGTAATGCATATTCTTGAATCATTAAGCTGTGACAAAATGGTACGATGCGGTTCCGCCCCTGCAATAATGAGCTGAAAATCAGGATAATGTTGCCAAACCAAGGGCATTATTCTTTTTCCCAATCGTAAGGCAGCTTCTACATTGGGCGGATATCCCATGTTGCCTGTAAATACGACAGCATTGGGATACTCAGAAAGGACAGGTGACTCTATAAACGACGCATCAATTCCATTTGAAACAATATCAATGAAGTGGGGTATACCAGTATTTTCCGCGTCTGTTTTTGAAATAATGGTATGGTGATCAAAATAATGATAGACGCCATGCTCATACTGTTTGACCTTTTCATACTCCAATTCATAAAGCCAGCGTTCATACCAAGGAGCATGCTGAGCCCTGCGTTTTAATCCAGCAGAAAATGAATCCATGTAATCCAAAGTTTTGTCAAAGCTGGTTTCTTCTTTGACATACTCAGCAGTTCTGATGAGCTGGGCATACAAGTGATCAGGATGACAATTCATCAAAATTTCTTTGAATCTTTTATGCGCTTTTTGGTTGTAAAATAGAATAACCTGAAGAGGCAATTTGGTCCAAATGATGCGCAAGAATTGAAAAGGAACCCGCCATTTGTCCAATTGAATAAAATACCAGTCGCCTCCCAAGGAGACCAAATGTTCTTTTTGTTCGTGGTGTAATTTTTCAAAGTGAAAACAAACAACAGTCAATGAAATTCCTTGTGACAAGAATGCCTTGATTTGATGATAAGCGCGCAATTTATCACCCTTTTCAAGAGGAAATGGAACACGGCTCAATGTCATCAATAATTTCATTTCCGTTGAATGTCTCTGTAAAACTGAATCAATGACTTTGTAATGAGAACATTGTCAAATTGCTTTTCTGCAAATGTTCTGGCATGATTTCCCAATTCCGCAATTTTCTCAGGATGACTAACCAATGGTTCAAGTGCATTGATCCATTCTTGAACAGAGTCCGCTATTCGCAGAGCTTCAGCATGATGATCCTCTATTCCAATGGCTCCAATTGTAGAAGATACAATGGCCTTACCCAGAGCCATTCCCTCAATGATTTTAACACGAATGCCACCGCCGCTGAGCAATGGAACCACCATGATGGAATGTTTCGCCATGAAACCATGCGCATCTTCAACCTCACCCATAATGTTTACTCCAGGAACTTTAAGCTGGGTGAACTTTTCAGGCATATTTCTGCCAGCCAAGTTCAATTCCAGATTGGGAAAGTGGGTGTTGATGTGTGGCCAAATTTTTTCAATGAACCATGAAAGCCCTTCAATATTTGGCTCCCAATCCATTGCCCCTAAATGAAACAAACTGACTTTCTCCGGGGTTGGAAGTGCCTGATACTTTTCTAAATCAATTCCAAACGAGATGGTTCTAATAGACTGTCTTACACCCAATTGAAGCATTCTAATTTTATCTGATTCAGAGATTGTAGCAATACCATCGACAAAATTGAACATGTTCAACTCATACTCTTTAAGTTGACGTGCCAAATGGTTGATGTATGCCTTCTTGATTGGATTTTTAGTTCCGATGGCAATTTTCTCCCAAATGGTGTACTCGATGTTGTGGGCTCTTAATACAACCGGTGCTTTGCTTCTTCTTTTGATTGTGCCCAAGTATGGAGTCATAAAAAGACTTTCCAAATGAATGATATCAAATTGATGTTTGCGGAGCAGTCGATCGATTTTGATATCCATGTCAGGACTAAAAAAACGATTGATATGGTAGCTATCATTGGTCATGAATGCAGTGAATGCATCGACCAAGTTGATTCTTGTGTCCACAAATACACCTTCAATATCTGTTTGCTGAATGTATTCTTCTGGAAGTTGTTCAAGACTCAGATCATGCTTGTGCGTGTAGATGGTCAGAACTTTTACTTTGTGTCCCAGGTTCAACAGTCCTTGCGTGAGATTATCCATGGCAATACAACCACCGTCTTTGGCTGGCAATGGTGGCTTATGACACAACTGCAATATCTTCATGACTTACTTTTAATGATCAAACGCATTGCTTTTAATATTTGAAATTGAGGCATGCTCCACTTCTTTTCCCTGTTGGCATTGTGCATGAGTATTAAACACACTGGTGCCATAACTATAGTGGATAACCATATGCCGAGCCATGGCTCTAAAATATATGCCTTGGTCATCTTTTCTCCAGCAATGGTCAACACTTCAAACAAAATAAATAACAACAAAGCAATCACAGAAGGCAATCCCAATCCGCCTTTCCTTAAAATGGCTCCCAATGGGGCTCCAATGAAAAACAATACCCAGCAAGAAATGGCCAAAAAGAATTTGCGGTGCCATTCAATGCGGTGTCTATTTTCCAATCTTTTGTTTTCTTCCAATTCAATCTTGGCTTTCTGTGCTTGAACAAAGTCTTTTCTGGTCTCATCCATTGCCATTGATGTAGCCTGATATTGAATACTCAATGGCAGTTGCGCCATCATATTTTTTCCAATGGCCATATTTGATTCAGTGAAATTCAATCTCAATTTTTGAATATTGTTTTGTTGCCATTGATTGCGCAATGAATCTTTCTTGGAATCAAAATCAGTCAGTGCATTGTCCAACTGAGCAATCGTCATCATTTCATAGGCATTCTTAAAAATCTCTTCGTCGTCTTTACTAAAAAACAAAGAACTGATGTCAATGCGCAAGGTCATTTCTCTAAAATGTGATTGCAAGGCAGGATGTTTCTTGACACGTTTATTCTTCTCTTCAAGTTCGTCGTAGGTATATCCATTGTTCAAGGTCAGAATGAGCCAGCGTTTGTCTTCTGTCTGTTCCATGCGACCTTTCTCTGATCGAATAACACTTTTGTTTCCTCTTCCAGGATCCCGATGATCATAAATGAGGACATCATGCAATGTTCCGGTATCAGCATCCTTTTTATTCACTCTGATACTGATTCCCTCAATTCCATTGTAAAAAGTACCTTCTTCTAAATTCAAAGCTGGTTTTTGTTGAACAATAGAAAAGAGCAAGGTTCTAAACTTCAGATTGGCTACAGGCCAAATGTTGTTGGCAAATACAAAGGCTGAAAGGGCAATGATTGAAATGAAGACAATCAATGGTCTGAAAATTCTATTCAATGAAATTCCCGCACTTTTCATTGCAGTTAATTCATTGTGTTCAGAAAGGGCGCCTATGGTCATGATACTGGACATCAAAACCGCCAATGGCAAAGCCATATTAACAATTCGAGCAGAGGCAAAAATCAACAATTGTACAATGAGCATGAACTCCAAATCCTTACCCAACAAATCATCGATATACAACCAGATGAACTGCAACTCGAAAATAAATAAGGATACCAAAAAAGTAATGATGAACGGGCCTATGAAGGCTTTTAACAAAACAAGCGATATTTTTTTAGGGTAAATCATCAAACTATGCGAAGCTAAATTATCTTTCGCCACTGAAAACTACGAAAATTGAAAAAATGAGAAAAATTTTTTACGCCAGTATTTTATTTTGGATTGCATTTATTGGTATTGGAAAAATATCTGCTCAGAACATCGCATCTGAGGTAGTTTCCAATTTAAATACTGCTGCGCTCGTCAGTCAGGCTGAAGAGTGGGACAAGCAAGGTGAAATGACCATGAATGCCACTTGGGTAAACTTTACTTTAGATATGGTTAATGAAGGCCAATGGGAGTATTCTACTGATGGAAGTAAACGCTGGGTGTATGCCTTTAAAAGTCCTGGTGCATTGGCCATGTCTTTGGTTTTTGATCATTACTACATGCCTGAGGGATGCGAATTGTATTTTTTCGCAAAGGACAAGTCATGGATTGAGGGACCTTTCACTTCCAAACAGAACAAG
>CAMCTV010000042.1 GCA_945878635.1 Chryseobacterium gleum
GATTGGGTAAAAAGGAATCTCCACTTCCTATTTTAAGCATGTCATTGATAATGGTAAAACCATGTTCTTCTATGCATTTGTCAAATAAAATGGAAGTGGCTTGTGCATCACCCATGGCTCTGTGGGCTGCAAAATTGGGAATATCAAACAATTCGCACATGGAGCTTAACCCATATTTACGGTGCCCAGGAAAAGAAGCCCGCGCTAAACGCACTGTGCAAAGCTTTTCAGGTTTCCATTGAAAGCCAGCGGCGTCCAATTCTGCTTTGACAAAGTTGTAATCAAAGTTCACGTTGTGCGCAACAAACACGCAATCTTTTAATAAATCAAAAATCTCATCAGCAACATCTTCAAAAAGTGGCGCATGCTGCAACATCTTTTCGTTAATCCCCGTAAGGGATACGATGAAAGGGGGGATTTTTTTTTCGGCATTGATAAGTGTCTCGTATTTGTCGATCACTTTTTCTCCATCGTGGATGCAAATGGCAATCTCGATAATGGTACCTTGGCCAGGTTTGCTTCCTACGGTTTCAATATCGGTGATGGCAAATCGCATTATGCTTAACTTTAGGTCGCAAATAGAATAAGGAATGAGAATGAAAACAAGAATAGCATTACTAATGTTGATAATAAGTCCAATTTGTTCAAAGGCGCAAGAGGACGGCTACCGAGGGTTTTCTTTTGGGCTGCGCATTGGTGCTTACTCAGCTTCGGATACGACAGCCAACTTTTACAATGGTTCCGGGGTGCTTCAATCGGGTACCAATTACGCTGGTGTTAGGGCCATGTCCATTGCGGACAGAATCAATTGGAATCCATTGGAAACCCAATACATCAATAGTTATTATGGGTCAAGCGGTTTTTCCTTCCCCAACTATTATGACAACTATGCTTATCCTATGGCCATGCGCTATAGTCCAGCCATTGCATTGGGTTTGGATTTGCGTTACCGATTGGATCGGTACAGCTCATTTGTTTTTCAGTTTCTAACGACAAGAATCAAAACGGTGGACAAATATTCTGTCATATTTGAAGGTACGGGAGCGCAGCAAAATGCACAGCAAGATATTCGCTTGTTTGCCATTGAAGGCAATGAGCAGCGATTCCAAATGGTATTGGGTTACCGTCAAGGTTGGGAGATTAATGCTGGAATGGACTTTTTTATTCAACCAGGAATAAGTTTGACAGGTATCAAAGTAGTCAACAACAAAGCCTACATCGCCGACCGTACTTATGATTTGTTTATTGGTGGTGACAACTTTAACCAAACGTATGGATACGTCCCAAGAACAGCTACAGGAATGGGCGCAGGAATTCAAATTGGATTTGAATTTCCACTGGGAATAGGTCACTCCGCGGATGTTTCTTTTGGAACTTACCGGGAGAAAATGAAATTGTGGGATTGGGAGACCAATGGTTGGAACAAAACCCTAACAGCTTCGTTCTATTATTAAAATGATAATGCAATGACATCGTCTATCTTTGAAAAGCAATAGTAAATAATGAAAAAAATAATTTTCGCAAGTGGCCTTCTTGTGCAATCAGTATGGGGATGGTCACAATCTGATCGAAATATTGATTTGAAATTGTATGGGCACATGCAATACAATTTGGACAAGTTTGATCAAGACAAGAATTCGTATTTCTCTCTGGGAGAGCAAGATTTTTTTGTCACTGCTAAGCTAACGGATCGAATAAGTTTCCTGGGGGAAACAGTGGTTAAATATGACGCAGCCACCGCCGCAAAATTTGCGCCCAGTATAGAACGTGCTCAGATGAAATGGGATTATTACGGCAATCACAGCATCATCATGGGTAAAATTCATACCCCCGTCAACACTTGGAATGATGAGTACCATCATGGCCGATTGTTTTTCCCTTCGATTGATCGGCCGTTGTTTTTTAATACAATGGTTCCTGTACACACATCGGGAGTGTCCTTTAGAGGGCAGTACTTGGGTAAATTGAATTTTGGATATGATGTTGTCATTGGAAATGGAATCTCCTCTACGGATGTTTATGACAGCAGCACCAACAAAGCATTGATGCTGGGAATGCATATCAGGCCTGATGAATACACACGTATAGGAGCGTCTTATTACAATGATTACATGCCCTCCAACAAACCAGGAGTTCACAGTGGTCACTCTTCATACAATAGCGGTTACAAAGGAGCTTTGAATTTTGAACTGTACAGTTTATCCATCAAACGATTTACGGATCAATATGAGTTCATGAGTGAAACAGGATACGGAGTGAATACGACAGATAGCTTGGGCAGGGCTGAGAATTTTTCCTCATTCAACTATTTGGGGGTTAAAGTGAAAGAGGTGAATACCGTATATGCCATCGCGGATTATATGCACATTTCAGATTATGATTTGCATGCCGCGCCTGGTAAACAATTAAAAACGGCCATCGGTTATAAGTATGAGTTCAGTGAGACATGCAATGTTAAGTTTCAAGTAGAAAGAACCATTTCTAACGATAGTCACTTGAGTCACCATGGTGATTTGCATGTAGAACGTTATGACTTTAAATTCCAATTGGCTTATGGATTCTAGATTATATCGAGGGCTAATGATAGTGGCATTGTGGATGATTTCACAATTCGCATGGTCGCAGAATGTGGTTTACTTTGGAAATGAGGTAGGAATGACAAGTATGACCAATGCCAAGATACAGCGAGTTTTTACCGGAAAGGAGACTTTGTGGAAGAATGGAAAGACGGTTGTTGTTTGCCTGCCGGGCACCAAGTCAGCCAAAGCGCAAGAAGTGTATACCAAGGTGTACAATAAGTCTGTGAAAGAGGTTCAGAAATTTTGGTTGTCTTTGGTTTTTCAAGGTCGAGCCAAATCACCAGTGTTTTTTGATTCAGAGCAGGAAATGGTTGACTTTGTGAAGCGAACCCCAGGGGCTATAGGCGTTTTCTCCGCGGATAAGAAAAATCTTATCCCCAATGGACAATTGTTAACGATTGTCAATTGATGAAAATCAAATCCAGCATATTCACCCAAATTTGGTTGCCTTACACCATCATCGTTTTGGTGCTGATAGGTGTTTTGGCCATGTATTATCCATCCCGTCAAAGGGCTTTGCTGGGCGAGTACAAATTGTCTGAGTTAAAACAGCAGGCCTCTATTTTGGCATTAAGCGTAGAGTTGAGTTTGGATCGTGACGATTTGCAGGGTTTGTCTAAGACGATGAAGCACCTCCAATCCGATGCCGAGTTGTTAGCGGTATCCTATGTTTTGGAGGACAGTTTGGGACAGCCTGAGTTCACTGTAACTATGCCGGATACGCTGTCTCATGAAGCATTGGAAAGAGACACGATTCATTTCTTATCTGTAAGCGATGAATTTCAAACGGAAGGCTTTAAAGGTCACGTTTTGCTGACCGTGAGCAGGGAAGATTTGAAACAGGATGTGAGTCGTATGAATCGCCCAATCTTTTTGTTCTTGACTTTCATAGCGGCTTTGATTTTAGTGATTGTTTATTTCTTGGCCAACCTCATCACAGACCCCATCAAATTGGTGAAGGGAAATGCGATGGTGCTGCAGCAAGGCAATTTTGAACTCAAGGAAGCCAAAAATAATTACCAAGCCAAAGAGTTGATTTCTTTGCAAGATTCTTTGCTGTCTTTGTCCCAAACGTTGAAGCAACAGAAGGCCACCAATGATCAATTGACTGCAGGTTTGGAAGAGGAGGTAAAGCTTAGAACAAACAATCTGTTTAAAGCTTTAGAGGATTTGAACATTGCCCAGACCATCTCCAAGTTGGGAAGTTTTGAATACAACTTAGAGAATGATACTTGGGAGGGCAGTGACAATTTGAAATTGCTACTTGGCATCAAAGATGATTTTATAAAGGATTATGACCATTTCATGTCCATTGTTTTTGCCGATGATGCAGAGGAGGTTGAGCAATCTTTTCAAACTGGATTTCAATCCAAAGGACGTTTCGAGTTGAATTTCCGATTGCGACGCCCTATTGATCAAGTAGTGATTTGGGTCAAGTGTATTGGTGAATTTGTTCAAGATATCAAAACCAACGACTTTAATTTGGCGGGGGTATTGCAAGACATTACTGAGCAGGTGCAAGCCCAAGAAGAATTGAATATTCTTTCTTTGGTAGCCAAAAAGACATCCAATGCAGTAATCATCACAGATCGTAACAGAAAGATTCAATGGGTGAACGACAGCGCACTGAGCATCACCGGATACAGCATGGATGAGATCATCGGTCAGTCTCCCAAGATGTTCCAGTTTGAGAAGACAGACAGAAAGGAGATTGAAAAAATAAATTTGGCATTGGCCCAGGGACAATCTGTTTGGGCAGAGTTACTGAACAAAGGAAAGTCTGGAAATGAATATTGGTTGTCCATTAATATTGTTCCCATTGTCAATGCTAAAAATGATGTTACCGGTTATATGGCTGTTGAGAACGACATCACAGATCGCAAAGAAATGGAGCTGCAACGAGAGCAATATGTGAAGCTCTTGGAGGACTCGCGAGCGGAGATCAGAACAATCAATGAAGGACTTGAAAAAGCCGTTGAGGAGAAAACCAAACACATTGCAAATCTGGCGCTGTTTCCCGAGCAAAATCCAAATCCAGTTCTTGAGTTTGATTTGTTGAATGCCAATCTGAATTACGTTAACCCTGCGGCCAAACGAATTTTGGGGGATTTATTGAATCTGCCTTTTATTGAATTGTTGTTGACTTTTAATATAACTTCTCATAACCTTGAAGTGGACCATGAGAAGGGAGAATTTCATTACAAAGGATTGATCTTTGAGATCAATTTGTTCATGTTGGAAGAGAAAAAATTGTTGCGGGCATACTTACACAACATTACAGAAAGGAAGCAGAATGAGGAGAAGTTGTCTCATTTGGTCAGTCAGTTGACCCATGCAGAGTCTGAATTGAGGGAGAAATCCGACGCTCTTGAAAAATCATTGGATGAGTTGAAATTGGCACAATCAGAGATTGTGAGTAAAGAAAGATTGTCTACTTTGGGGATGTTGATTGCTGGAATTGCTCATGAAATAAACACGCCATTGGGAGCAATCAAGGCTTCCGGCGAAAACCTGAAGTATTTGTTTACTGAAGGCGTCATGAAATTGATTGCGCAAATGGAGCCTTCGGAACTGATGTTGGCCATCCGATTTTACGAAAGAGCCCAAATCATTAATTTATCTACATTAGAGGAAAGGCAATACATTCAAAAAGTAATTGCTCAAATGTCAGACATAGAATTGAATGATCGAGTAAAAACAAAGATGGCCAGAATGTTGGTGCAAATGGGGATTTTCACCATTGATGACGAGATAAAGCAATGGATGAGATTAGAGAAAGCAGAACAAATTTTTCAATTGAGTTTGAACTTTGTTTTGATTCTGCGAAGCATTAATACTACTACAGCTTCTTCTGATCAAGGCAGTAAGGTTGTAAAGGCCTTAAACAGCTTTGCCCACGGTAATCTATCGTCTCAAAAGTCCAATTTTAATCTAAAGGAAAATGTCGATACTGTTCTCACCATCCTATGGAACAAAATTAAGCAAGGCTCAAGAGTGGTCAATGCCATTCCAGATGACATCGTTTGTTTTGGATTGGCAGAGGAGATGTCTCAGGTTTGGACCAATCTGGTGAACAATGCATTGCAAGCTTCTGGCAACAATTGCATGATTGCATTTGAATATACTGATACGCCGACTCACCATGTCATCAATGTTGCCAATGATGGACCAATGATTCCATCAGAGATAGTGGATAAAATATTTGAACCGTTTTTTACAACCAAGGCCAGAGGAGAGGGGACAGGATTGGGTTTGAATATTGTAAGAAAGATTATTGAGAAGCAAGGGGGAAGCATTGTCTGTGAGAGTGATGAACGTTTAACCAAATTTATCGTTACTTTGCCAAAAATCAGTACAGAATGAAAACCGCCATCCTTTCGGTCGATGATGATATCTTGGTTTTGAATTCATTGAGAATTCAATTGGAACGACATTTTGGGGAGACTCATTTATTGGAATTTGCACAGAACGTCGATGAGGCCATCGGTGTGATTGATGACATTACATCAGCAGGGATGGAACTCATTGTTATCATTTCAGATTGGATTATGCCTTCCAAAAATGGGGATGTTTTAGCGGAACATGTTAAGGCCATTAATCCTAAAATTCAAGTCGTCGTTCTTTCTGGGAAATTACAGGAGGAAAAGGCAATGGCGTTGGTTGCAAGTCAAACCATTGATAAAGTAATGCTGAAACCTTGGAGTGAAGAGGATTTGGTGAATGTCATCAATAATGCATTAAAGGCCAATCAATCCGTATAATAATGAGTCAGCAGTTCTCCATTTTATTGGTTGATGATGATGCTTTTATCCTTGAAGTTCTCAGAATTCAATTGGAGCGTTTTCTGCCGGATCATATTATTATTGAGAGAGCATCCAGTGGTTATGAAGGTTTAGAATTGGTCAAACAACTGAGTTCGGATGAACAACAGCCTTTGGCTTTGATTATTTCTGATTACCTAATGCCCGGTCTTTTGGGTTCTGATTTTTTGATTCAAGCGCATGAAATTTGCCCGCGTTCCAAAAAAATGATGCTCACCGGTCAAGCGGAGGTAGACAATGTTTTGAAAGTTTTGCATCACATGGAATTGTTTCGATACGTCGGTAAGCCCTGGGAGCCAGATTACTTGAACCAATCTGTACTGAAAGCGATTTCTGTTTTTCAAGAGGATTTTCATTTGCGCTCGCAGTTGAGAAATCTTCTTTCTCAATCTTAAAGATTTAGCCTAGCTTTAATGTTCTTCGTGTATTTTTGATACATGAAAAAAATTGTTTATTTTTCTTTTCTCGGTTTTATCTTGTTGTCTTGCAGGTCAAAAAAGTTTGTTTCTAATGTCGTAGAATATGCGTATTTGGATTCCGCTATTGTAAGCGAGCCCCCTATTTCAACGAGACCTAGATTATTGATTGGTATTACAGTCGATCAAATGCGTTACGATTATTTACAGCGATTTGAGCAAGATTTTCAATTGGACGCTGGAGGGTTTCCCAGATTGATTTCCGAAGGTCTTTCCAATTCCAATACCCATTACAATTATGTACCTACCTACACGGGTCCAGGACATGCGAGTATTTATACAGGGACAACGCCAACAACACACGGTATCATCGCCAATGATTGGTACGATAAAAAAAGAGATGCACTTCAGTATTGCGCCAAGGATACCAATGTTACGGGCGTTGGGACTGTGAGTGACGCAGGAAAGATGTCTCCCGTGCATATGATGTCCACGACAATTGGTGATGAATTAAAATTGATGTCCAACGGAAAATCCAAGGTCATCGGGATCAGTTTAAAGGACAGAGGGGCCATTTTACCTGCCGGTCGTTCAGCTGATGCTGCCTATTGGTACATCGGGGGCAAAGAAGACGTTTGGGCCACATCATCCTGGTATGGCATGAAAGAACTTCCCAAGTGGGTTCAAGATTTCAATGCCAAAGGATATGGGGCAGAGGTATTAAAGAGTGAGTGGAACTTGTTGTACCCCGATAGCATTTACAATGAAAGTCTTCCCGACAACAACCCGTATGAAGCGCCATTTAAAGGTTTGATTAAGCCTGTATTTCCTTACAAACTTTCTGAATTGGCCAACCTCAACAATCAATTTGATTTGTTGAAAGCCACTCCCTTTGGCAATACCATGACCGTTGAGTTTGCTAAAGCAGCCATTGAAGGAGAGCATTTGGGTCAACAGAATGATGCAATGGACATGCTGTGCATGAGTTTTTCTGCAACGGATTATGTTGGACACCAGTTTGGTCCGCACAGCAGAGAAGCCCAGGATACTTATTTGCGATTGAACAGGGATTTGAGCAATTTTATCGATTATTTGGATACCACCATTGGCAGTGATAGCTATTTGATCTTCCTGTCGGCTGATCACGGGGCCGCTAATAATCCCGCTATGATGATGGATAATAAATTGGCAGCAGGGAACTTTGTATCCGATAAGCTGGAAGAGTTTTTGGAAAACAAACTGGTTGAGAAGTATGGTGCAGGTGACTGGATCATCAACGAATCCAATCAGAATGTCTTTTTAAATAGGGAGTGGATTGAACAGAAGAAATTGTCTTTAAAGTCCATTCAACAAGAAGTGGTCATTTGGGCATGCTCATTTGAAGGCGTTCAATCAGCCTATACACATGCTGAATTATCCTATAGTATTGCCCGTGAAGATTTTGCAGAACGTGTGCAACGAGGTTTTGATCAACAGCGTTCAGGTGATGTGATTTATGTCTTGAAACCGGGTTGGATTGAATATGGCAAGCAAGGGACGACACATGGCTCTGGTTATGAGTATGACACCCACGTACCATTCATTTTATTTGGTAATATTTGGAATTATGATTTACCAGAAATCACTTTTAATCGAGTTATCAACGAATCCTTGTCCATCACAGACATAGCGCCCATCATTTGCGATTGGATCAATATCAGTCGACCATCGGGATGTATGAATAGCCCTGATAAGAAATGAACGAGTATTTTATTGGACTTTCCAAAACAGATCCAGAAAAAGTATTTTTTATTGAAATGAAATGGGCTATTCCAGCTGGGATTTCAGATTTGTTTTTTCCCTTCTGGCGTCCAGGAAGGTATGAGCCGGGCAACTTTGTCAAGTGGTCCAGAAATTTTAGCGTTATTGGAGAGAGCGATTCGCTCAGCGTCGCTAAGATCCAACCCAACCATTGGCGAATTGAGTCCAATGTGTCGCAAACCATTCAGGTTTCCTATGAGTGGTGTATTCACGAGCTCAATGCTGGTAGTAGCTTTTTGTCGGACACTTTGTTTTATGTTAATCCTGTTAATCTTTTTTGTTTTGTAAAACAAAAAGAAAGTGAACCCATCAGAATAACCGTTGAATTAAAAGACAACTGGAATTATGCCGGAGGTTTGCCCATTCAGAATGTAGATGGAAAAATCTATCTGGAAGCCAAGAACTTTGACCAATTGGCAGATAGCCCATTTTTCTTTGCACCATTGATTCATTCATTCCAATGGCAAATAAATGGGACCCAACTGAATTGTCATAGCGCAGGAGAATTGCCCAAAGCATGGAGCAACGGTGATTACTCTTCGTTGATTCAATTTACGGAATATCAGATGCGGGCAATGAATGGCCTTCCTTGCAGCGATTATCATTATATGTTTTTATTTACTCCTCATCGCATGCGACATGGTGTTGAACATTGGAATTCTACAATGGTCGTGATGGGGCAGGGAGATGTGGATGATGACATCTTTTATGACGAGGTTTTATCGATATCGTCACATGAGTTGTTTCACGCCTGGAATGTCAAGTATTGTAGGCCAATGGATTTGTTGCCGTATGATTATACCCAAGCCCAATATACCCCAACAGGTATGATTACAGAGGGAGTTACCACTTATTACGGAGAATTGATGTTGTGGAGATCTGGGGTTTGGTCTTGGGAAAAAATGGCTCATTGCATTTTGGATTGGTTGAATGTTCATATAAACAATGCAGGACGTTTTTCATCCTCCCTTTTGGATAGTTCTATAGATACATGGGTTGATGGATACGTGAAAGGAACACCGGGAAGGAAAGTTTCTATCTATAATGAAGGAGCGCTTCTTGCTTTTGTAACGGATGTATTTATCTTGAAATCATCCAATGGTGAGAAGTCAATGGATAATGTGTTGCTTGAGCTAATAGCGAACCACAATATAAATGGTATTGGCTACACATTGGAAGATTATTGGAATACGGTGCAGTCGTTTGCGGGAGTGGAAATCTCGACCTTAAGGCGTTTGGCATCAACCCCCTCCGAGTATACCTCTGAAGTATTGGCGGCTTTGGATTGGGTTGGTCAGGAATGGGTGCTAACGGAGAATGAATCTCATCGATTTGAGCTCGTCTCAAATTCAAACCCACCGAATAATAAATTATGCGGTTTATATCGTTGCCCATAACTTTGAATTGACCTATTTTTGTTTCAAACGTCCTATGGAAGCAAAGACCATTGATATTTCTATAGTTTCGCCCATTTACAGGGCCGAGAAGATTTTGCCAGAGTTATTAAGGCAGATCAGTGATGCGCTTCATTTCGGGGGTGTGAGTTATGAGATTATTTTGGTCAATGATTCTTCTCCGGATGATTCGTGGACTGTGATGGAATCATTGCTTCCTCAATATCCAATGCTGCGTTTGATTAATTTGTCTAGAAATTTCGGACAGCATTACGCCATCAAAGCCGGAGTAGATAATGCTATAGGTGAATATGTGGTGGTCATGGATTGTGATTTGCAGGACAATCCGTATGAAATCATCTCGTTGTATCAAAAGTCAAAGGAAGGATATGATATTGTGAGCGCAAAAAGAATGATGCGTGAAGATGGTTTCTTGAAAAGAATCATGTCGAAATTGTTTTTTTCATTTTATAGTTACTGGACAGAGACCAACATAGACGGCAGTATCGGGAACTTTGCATTGTATCACAATAAGGTAATTGATGCCTACAAACAGATTTCAGAACGCGGACAATCTTTGGTGCTCTTCACGCGATGGTTGGGATTTTCTCAAGCGAGTATTGAGGTGAAACACCAGAAGCGCTTTGAAGGTAAGACCAGCTATAATTTTTCAAAGTTGATCGATTTGGCGATTGAGAACATCATTTCTCAATCCAACAAACCATTGAGAATCTCCATCAAGTTTGGTTTTCTCATGACATTTTTATCGTTCTCTTATGGATTGTATTTGATCATCAGAAAGTTTATGTTCGATATCCCATTGGGATGGACCAGCATCATGGTGGCCATTTTCTTTCTTTCCGGTTTGGTATTCGCCAATTTGGGATTATTGGGGTTATACATTGGGCGAATTTTCGATGAAGCCAAAGAAAGGCCATTGTATGTAATCAAGGATAAAAAGGGATGGTGAAAAGCATAGCTATTGTTGGTGCCAATGGTTTTTTAGGTAAGTATCTTGTCGCCGCATTCCACCAAAAAGGGTTTTCTGTTGTTGCTGTATATAACAAATCTTTTTCTCCACTTGAATTGGATCAAGTGACTTGGATTTCATGGACTGATTTTTTGAGAGGAGATTGTGCTGTGGATACCATCGTGTATTCAGCCAGTATCATTCCTTATGGAACGATGAATGAAAAGAATGATGAGATGTTGAAAGTGAATGCGATGCAAGTGGATGCCATTCACCAATTGTATCCTCATGTGCACTTCATTTACATTTCATCGGTTAGTGTTTATGCATCCTCTCCAAATCCAATTCTAGAAAATAGTCCATGGCGTCCACAGAACGTATACGCAGAGACCAAATTGGCTGGGGAGTTGTTGTCTAAAAATTTTGAGCGAAACGCAATTCTGCGATGCTCTTCCATTTATGGAGAGGGCATGAAGTCAAATACTTTTATTCCAAGATGCATTGATCAGGCCCAAAAGAGCGGCGTGATTGTGTTGTATGGAGATGGCTCTCGACGTCAAAATTACATCCATGCTTTGGATGTCGCCAACATGTGTACACTGATATCAGATGGTTCTAAAAGTGGAGAGTATCTGGCGGTGGCGCCTGAGTCCTTGGACAATTTATCCATTGCCACGGTAATTGGAGAAAGTTTATCTGCTCAAGTTCAATTTAAGGGTGAGGATGTATCACCATCTTTTTATTATGATGCATGTATTACCTATCAGAAATTAAACTTTACGCCAGAGAAGAATTGCCTTACAACAATTAAAGAAATGTGTCATGCAGAATAAAACGATTTGGGTTACGGGTATTGGAGGAAACGTTGGTCAAGGAATATTGCGCAATTTGCGCAGTTCTTTCCCAGATATTCGGTTGATTGGTTCCAATGTTACAAGGGTTTCTGCAGGTAATTATTGGTGCGACGAGGTGGTAGAAATGCCCTATGCCTGGGACCAAAATTTTCACCAAAGAAGTTTGGAGTTGGTCCACGACTATCAAGTAGATTTGATTATCCCAAGTACTGATTTTGAAGTTTATTATTTGGCATTGATTGTGGATCAACTGCCGAAACTAGTGTGCTGTCCAAGTGAAGAGGCCAGTATTTTTCTCGATAAAATGAAAACGCATGAAGCGTTTAAAAAAGCACAGATACCTTTTGCAAAATCTTTTGAAGCTGCTGATTTCGATGGACAAGTTTCTCGTTATTTGGCCAAACCCAAAATGGGACGAGGCTCACGTGGGTTGCTTTTTCAGCCAACAACTTGGAAAGAGCTTGGTTCAGATTACATGATTCAAGAATGGGCAGAAGGTCCAGAGATTACCACGGCATTTTATGTGACCAAGGATAGAAAGGTTCATGGACACATCACCATGGTTCGCTCATTGCAAAATGGAACCACTATGGAGTGTGAAGTGACAGATGAATATGATCATTTGGTCGCTCCAGTGATTGAAAAGATGAACCAGCGTTTTCATTTGGTGGGCAGTTTGAATGTACAATCAATTGTTACTCCTGATGGATTGGTGCCATTTGAAATCAACGCGCGAATTTCAGGAACCAATTCCGTGCGTTCTCAGTTTGGATTTGACGATGTTCAATACGCCGTTTCTGAATATTTATTCAATGTTCAACCACCAAAAGTGGAAGTGCAAAAGGGCAGTGCTATTCGCGTGATCATGGACATTATTTATCCAGGCAAAACGCTGAATGAAATTCCTGCTGGTTCTAATAACGCGCATATTTTTTGATGAGAAATACAACCAAAGTCTATCTATTTGATCTGGCCAATACATTGTTGTATAAGCCAACTTTTTATACCCGTTTTTTGGAGGTGCTTGCCCGCAATGGTTGCACAATACCAATGTCAGAATTTATGGCAAAGCACCGCTGGCTATCAGAGGTTATACTCTTCCCAGACAAAACGAGCAGTGCATTTTACGAGGATTTTAACGCCAAATTGCTATTGAGTATTGGCATTCAGCCCAAACAATCTTTGTTGGATGAAATATTTTCTGCTTGTACTTATTTACCATGGCAAGCCTTTGATGACACGCATGTTTTGTTGGATATAGTAACCCCAAAAGCCATTTTATCCAATTGGGATGAAAGTGTAAAAGATAAGGTTGAGGATTTTTTTCCAGGGCAATTTGCGGCAGTTTTTGGATCTGCTTTGAGCGGAGTGAGAAAACCTGACTTGGTTTTTTTTAAAAAGGCCATTGATGAATTGGGGGTTAGTCCCACTGAAATTACCTATGTTGGAGATTCATTGAAACTGGATATTTTTCCTGCTTTGGATTTGGGGATAAATGCTATATTAATTGATAGAAACAATGATTTTCCTTTTTATCGGGGCAAAAAAATGCATAGTTTAGAGGAATTAATAAATGTCTGTGATTAAGTTAGCCATCATCGGTTCAGGAGATTTGGGGCAATTGATTGCGCACCATGCTCGCTTGACTGGTAAATTTCAAGTTGTTGGATTTTTTGATGATTTTACTGCAGCCGGCACATTGAGGGAGGCTGTCCCCGTGATTTCAGGTACTTCAGATGTGCATGATTGTTTTAAAAATGGTGTTTTTGATCAATTGTTGGTCGCCATTGGATACAAGCATTTTGATGCCAGGCAATCATTTTACACAAGATTTAATAAGGAAATTCCATTTGCAACGTTGGTTCATCCATCTGCCATTGTTGACCCCAGTTGCTCAATCGGTGCTGGAAGTGTTGTCTTGTCTGGATGTATTTTGGATATGAATGTGAAGATTGGCCAAAATGTACTGTTGAACACAGGTGCAATGGTGGCGCATGACAGCGAAGTGGGGGATCATTCATTTCTTGCGCCCAGGTGCAACATTGCGGGATTTGTGCAAATCGGTCAGAAAAATTTTGTTGGTATTGGTGCCAACGTTATTGATAATGTTAGAACAGTTTCAGACATTCACATTGGGGGAGGGGCACTTGTTAGCAAGAGCCTGGATGAGGTGGGATTGTACGTGGGTGTTCCGGCTCGAAAAATTAAATAGAAAAGATGAACTTCGTACCATTTAACAAGCCTTACTTAACTGGAAAAGAATTGGTTTACATCCAAGAAGCTGTCGCTTCTGGAAAGATTTCAGGCAATGGCATGTTTACACAAAAATGCCATGATTTTTTTGAATCTCGGTATGGATTCAAAAAGGTTCTTTTGACCACCAGTTGCACAGATGCTTTGGAGATGTGTGCCATGTTACTGAACATTGGTGAAGGTGATGAAGTAATTGTTCCGTCCTACACCTTTGTAAGCACTGCATTGGCTTTTGTTCGTCAAGGTGCAAAGATTGTATTTGCAGACAGTGGATCTGATAATCCCAACATGGATGTAACCCAATTGCGTGAATTGATAACTCCCAAGACCAAGGCCATTGTTGCTGTGCATTATGCTGGTGTAGCTTGTGATATGGACGCCATTATGGACTTGGCCAATGAGCACGACATCTTTGTTGTTGAAGATGCCGCTCAGGCGATTGACTCCTATTACAAAGAAAGACCACTAGGTTCAATAGGACATCTGGGATGCTTTTCATTTCATGAAACAAAAAATATCATCGCAGGTGAAGGCGGAATGTTAACCATCAATGATGAACGATTTGTTAAACGCGCTGAAATTCTTTGGGAAAAAGGAACCAATCGCGCGGAGTTCTTTCGAGGAGAAATCAATAAATATGGTTGGGTCGATACAGGGTCATCATTTTTACCATCCGATATCATTGCGGCATTTTTGTTTGCCCAATTGGAGAACTTAGATAAAATTCAAGAACGCCGAAAGTCAATTTGGGAACTTTATTGTTCTTTTTTGGCTCCTCATGCCAATCTTGGAGGTTATACATTGCCTATTATTCCTGACTTTGCAACCAACAATGCGCATATGTTTTATTTGATTTGTCAAGATTTGGAAACCCGATCAAAAATCATTGAGCGATTGAAGGCTGAAAATTGTCATGCAGTTTTTCATTATCTAAGTCTGCATGAAAGTGAGTATTACCATTTAAAACACGACGGGCGTAAGTTGCCCAACTCAGATCGATATGCTGATTGCTTGTTGCGTCTTCCCATGTTTTATGAGTTATCAGAGTTTGACGTGAAAAGAGTGTCAGACATTATTCTTAGATCATGATTAACGTTTTTTTTTCCTGGTTAAAGCGAAAATACAATCAAAAAATTGATGCTACGGGTCTTGCGCTTTTTAGGATGGTTTTTGCGTTGGTTTTGTTTTTTGAAATCAAGCAAATTGCTGATTTTAGGCATCTGATTTATGACAGCGTGCCTTATTTACACATCTCGGACATTAATTTGGATGTCGCGTTTACCACCTGGTTAACAAGTATTTTCTTTATTTTTCTTGGGTTGTTGACCCGGCTTGCATCCATTGTCAACTACATCTTTTCTTTGATTTTTATCGGGTCCATTGGCGATTTTGAGTACCACGTATTCTATGCTTACATGGGAATCAATTTTTTTTTCATGTTCCTGCCAGTTTCACGCGTATGGTCATTGGATCGGTTAATTGTAAAACTGAAATACTCCAATGCCAAGTTCCATTATTCACCACCCAAGAAAACCAGTGTTTTCAATTATTGGATTCCCCTTTTTGTTGGTGTTGGGTTGGTTTATTTTGATTCCACTTTTTTTAAGCTCACGGATTCTATTTGGATGAGTGGAATGGGAATGTGGTGGCCTGCCTCCCATGTTTGCGCAACCTATCTGGCAATGCCAGAGGTGCTCAATCAAAAATGGCTCATGCTCTTTTTGGGATACTTGACGGTGTTGTTCGAAATGATTTTCCTTTTTTTGTTTTATTTCAAGCATGCACGATGGATTCTCTGGATCATTGGGATGGGTCTGCACATGGGTATTTTGATATTCTTCCCCATACCGTTCTTTGCACTCTCCGTTGTGGCCATTTACATATTGCTCATTCCAGTTTCATTTTATAAAAAGTTTGAATGTTTCCGGTTTACTGAACGAGTAACGTTTTATTATGACGGAGAATGCCCGCTGTGTGCCAGAACCAAAATTGTTTTGGAGCATTTTGATTTGTTTCATTTGATTCAGTTTAAAACGGTTCAATCATCCCACTATTCTGATGAGATAATTTCTAAAATTCCATTGGCGGAGTTGCTCGATGATATTCATGCTGTAGATCATCAGGGCAATGTTTACAAAGGATTTGAAACATACAAGGCTGTTTTCAAAGCTAATTTTTTATTTTGGCCATTGTATCTTGTGATGCTCATTCCTGGCGTTTCATTTTTAGGAAATAAAATATATTTTCTCATTTCAAGGAATAGAATTACAGAACGATGTACGGATGAGAGTTGTGGGATAACTTTTATTCAACTGCCCAAGAAGGATGAGGAGGTGAAATTATTTAAAAACCTTACTTTGAACGATGTGAAATTCTCTTTGGTAGTGTTTTTCATTTCATTTTGTGTTTTAACACAATCACTGCTCATCTATTCTGCCCATCCCGTGCAGCGTTTTTTTTCAGAGTCATACAAGCAGAGTTATCTGAATTTTTCATTGAAAAAGATTTCTGGTGTTATACACACTTATAGCAAGTCTTTTTTAGGAATAACAAATCATGAAGTTTTTGGAAATTGTCATTTTGCCCGTTACGATGATTTGATAAAAGTCGAGTATGTGGATGAGAGAGGGCAAAAACAATTGCTCCCCATGACCAAAGAGGACGGACGTCCTGGAGAATATGTTTCCGGCGGTTCATGGTGCCATTGGACTTTTAGGGTATTGGACTCTGATGTGGATTCCATTCGTTTTAGAAAAGGCATTGAGCGATACACCGCATTTTGGTTGAAGAAGAATTTTAGAGGTGATCTCAATGGTCACTTTGTATTATATCACAAATCAATGACAGTTCCTGATTATTGGGAATTTGATGCACTGAAACGAGATTTGGAAAATGATCAATGGGAAAAGATTGGAGAAGCAAATTGGAACAACAATGTGTTTCAATGTGGTTTTCAAAAATTTGACTGATAAAGCCAGCGGTGAATGGAAAAGAAGTATTTTGAAGGCTTAGATGTAATAAGGGCTTTGGCGGCATTGCTCGTTATTGTTCATCACATTGAACTCTCTGTTTATCTCGAGTTTGGTCACGTTGGAGAGTTGGGCATCATACACAATGCTGTGGTTCACATTATTGGTAAAAGAGGAGTCCATATCTTTTTTATGTTGAGTGGATTTCTTATTACCTATTTACTGATTCAAGAGAAGGTAAAGCATCAGCATATTGCCATTGGTAAGTTTTATTTGCGAAGGATATTAAGAATTTGGCCACTATATTTTTTAACGGTTTTTATTGGGTTTTGCTTACTCCCAATGCTATTTAAAAATTGGACATTCCTTGGTTCCGTGCATTACTATACTGAGTTAATAGAGATATTAGAAACTGGAGGTGATTCTCCATTTTATTACTACATGTTTTTTGTCCCAAATTTGGCAAATCATTTTTTCTCACCGGTTTTGGGAGCTTCACATCTGTGGTCAATTGGCGTAGAAGAGCAATTCTATCTTATTTGGCCTTTGATTTTTTTGATTAAGAATTTTCGTTTGCAGTTGCTGGTGATTGGTGCAATTGCTTTAATGCCATTTTTGCCTAAGGTTTTGGACAGAATACCCGGTTGCGCAGAATGGGCAGATTGGGTTAGGCATTTCCCTTTTTATTGGATGGCCATGGGTGGGTTAGGGGCCTTTGTATTTCATTATTTTCAAAATCCGCTGGAGAAAATGTTGAATCGATTTTCTAGTTTGAGTTGGTTACTCGTTTTTTTGTTTCTTGGACTCAGTCTTTTGTTCAAGATAAACAATTACCTATTTGGTTTAATGGGGCTAATATTGATTTTACGCTTTTCATCTGGGTATCAATGGTTGCCAGCCAAATTTCCGATACTCGGTTTTTTAGGGAAAATATCGTTTGGATTATACATATACCATCCTGTAGTTATGTTTGTGGTGATTTCAGCATTTCAGTTTTATTTTCCACAATGGCATGAAGTGTCAGCCCTGAAAATTTGCGTTTATCTGGCCATTACATTGCTGTCCATTCTGGTTGCTTGGGCCTCTTTCAGATTTTTTGAAAGACCTTTCATTCAATTAAAGGACAATAAATTCAAGACAGCTTAATCTATTCTTTGATAAACTGAATGATTTTTTTTGATCCAGTCATTTTGTCTTGAATGACAGCGACGTAAACGCCTTTGCTCCATGCGCGAATATCAACGGATGTTTGATTTCCGATAAATCCTCTGGTATCAATTTTTTGTCCCAAGATATCGAAGAATTCTACTGTACTATTCAATGATTCAGAGATGATTTGGATTTGCTCTTGGGCAGGATTGGGAAACAAGTGAACTTCAAAAGGTTCTA
>CAMCTV010000043.1 GCA_945878635.1 Chryseobacterium gleum
TCCGATATACTCCTCCCAACCGTTGATAATAAAGTCAACCGTTTTTGACGCTGCGAAATAAGTAAGTATGGAGTACATGGCGCGTTCAATACCAAACACCCATGCCGCCACAAAGAACAATACAATATTGAATACGGTAATAAAATCACCCACCGTTAATGTTGACTTTCGGCTTACCGTTACTGCCATGACCTCTGTACCATCAATAACACCACCACCGCGCATGGCAAATCCAATACCTCCCCCTAGGAATACACCTCCAAAAACAGAAATCAATAACTTGTCATTGGTAACAACCGGTATTTGAATGAAATGAACCAATATGGCCAAGGCAATAATGGCCAAGGCGGACTTGATGGCAAAAATGAGATTGACCTGTTTATAGCCAAGAAAAACAAATGGAATGTTCAAAACCAAAATCAATACAGATAAATCCCATCCCCATTTGGCTTGTACCAATAGAGAAATCCCTGTCACACCACCATCCAAAAACTGATTGGGGAGCAGGAACCCTTTGAGGCCTACACTCGCTAAAACCACTGCTAGGCTCAGGAGCAATGCGTCTTTGACATAATTCCCTAACGATTGATTCGTCCAATTTTTGCGCATGTACAAATCTTTGAACAATTCAAATCCCACCACATTTGAAATCAAATTGTTGTCAGCTATGGAATGTTAAAAGCTAGCCACTCCCCTCAACTGTTACACTAAAAAAATAGATACCTTCGCTGCTGATTCAAATCCGAATTATGGAAGAATATTTAAAGACAGAAGGAGAATTCCAATTCATAGACAGAGGTCAAGGAAAGCCGCTTATCTTATTGCATGGACTTTTTGGCGCATTGAGCAATTTCAAAGAAGTGCTGGATGAGTTTTCTCAAACCCATCGGGTATTGATTCCAATGCTTCCTTTGTACACGATGCCATTGCTTTCAACCGGAGTAAAATCATTGGCTGAATTCCTGCATCGTTTTATGGATCACCATCAATTTCCAAAAGCTTTGTTGTTGGGAAATAGTCTTGGTGGACATGTCGCATTGGTCTTTACCAAAATGCATTTGGATCGTGTGGAAGGTTTGATACTAACAGCCAGCAGTGGATTGTACGAAAACGCCTTCGGATCTAGCTTCCCAAGAAGGGAAGACAAAGAATTCATTAGACAAAAAGTGGCGTTGACTTTTTATGATCCCAAGCATGCTGATGACGCATTGGTAGATGAGTGTTTTGAAGTGGTCAATGACCGCAACCGTGTGGTTCGAATATTGGCATTGGCCAAAAGCGCCATTCGGCACAATATGGCGAACGATTTGGTGAACATGAATGTTCCTGCATGTTTGATTTGGGGAAAGAATGATACCATAACACCGCCTGAGGTTGCGGATGAATTTCATCATCTTTTGCCGCATTCTGAACTGTATTGGATCGATCAATGCGGACATGCTCCGATGATGGAACATCCTGCGTTATTTAATGCGCATTTGCGCCAATGGCTTACACTAAAAAATCTCTGATATGCACATACTGGACGCTGTATTCTTGATGTCCAACACCAATGTTACGGGTTGTCCTCCGGCCAACTTACCAGAGGTAGCTTTTATTGGTCGTTCCAACGTTGGAAAAAGCAGTTTGATCAACATGTTGGTCAATAAAAAAGGACTGGCCAAAACATCCGGTACTCCTGGAAAAACACAAACCATCAATCACTTTGAAGTTCAAGTAAAAAAAGGAACAAATTGGTATCTGGTTGATTTACCAGGTTATGGATATGCCAAAACTTCAAAGACATCGCGTGGGGATTGGAAAAACATGACCCGACACTACTTGAAGGAGCGCGAGAATCTGAAATGTCTTTTTGTTCTGGTGGACATCAGACACGAAGCACAAAAATTGGACATTGACTTCATGGAACAATTGATCAATGATGAGTTCCCCTTTTGTCTTGTACTCACCAAAGCAGATAAACTGAAGGAAAAGGCAGTGGTGCAAGCATATGCGGATTATGAAAACAAACTCATAGAAAGATGGGGCGACGCTCCTACGATGCTGGTCTCTTCTGCTGAAAGCCAATTGGGAAAAGATCAAATATTGAATTTAATTACAACACTCTTCGAAGAGGAAAAATGAACCACCCTTCCATTCATTGGGCTGAGGATTTGACTGGACTTTTCACGCCTTTTGCCCAATCCATGTCTGAATATTCTAAAATTTACTTGCTCATTGATGAACAAGTAAGTTCGATATGGCTTAATGATTTGTTGGAGCAATGTCCTGAAATTCATGAAGCCAATGTGATGGAAATTCCCAGCGGCGAGGAAGGAAAGGATTGGGACATTCTTAAGCACCTATTGGATCAATGGGTTGAAGATGCAGCTGATAGGCAATGCCTCATCATCAACATAGGAGGAGGAGCCACCACTGATCTTGGAGGATTTGCCGCATCCATTTACAAAAGAGGTTTGGACTTCTTTCATGTTCCAACCACGTTAATGGCCATGGTGGACGCTTCATTGGGAGGTAAAAACGGCATCAATTTTCATGGGGTTAAAAATGTATTGGGAACCTTTGAAGCACCCAATGAGCTCATCATTTGCCCTTTATTTCTGACTTCCCTTTCTGATGAAGAATTGCTCTCTGGAATGGCTGAAATGTTGAAACATGGATTGATCAAAGATGCCTCATTGTGGGAAGCCTTGATATCAATGGATGAAATTACTGCTGAAACTTTAACTCCATTTATTCAACGGAACATTCAAATCAAACTACAAATCGCAGCGAAAGATCCCTTTGAAACAGGAGAACGTAAACTATTGAATTTTGGACACACCCTAGGGCACGCGTTAGAGTCCTTTCAATTTAAGAAAAACGAACGAGTGAGTCATGGACGATGTATTGCCCAGGGAATGGCATTTGCAGCTTTTGTCGCCCATCAACAACAACTTCTCAATGAAAAAGAGCTGGAAGAAATTACAGAAAATATTGATGATCTTTTCTTAATCTCCAGCCAGCCACTACCTATTTGGGAGGACATTCATGTCTTTTTGATGCATGATAAAAAAAATCAAGGTGGATTAATCAAAATGACACTCCTAAATGGAATTGGGAAATCACTATTCAACCAGTCTCTTTCGTTTAATCAAATTAAAATATTTTACGAAAGTTACATCCCATTTATTAGCTCCAAAAGAATATCGAATAAGGAGTAAGATCACCAATAATGGGGGCAATCTATATAAAACAGTTGCCCATACATTGATCTCCTGAGCAGCCTGAATGGGCCTTAATACCTCTCCTTCTTTTTTTCGGATGATGGGGTTTAAAAATGCCTTTACGCCGTGTTTGTCTTTTAATTCCACCCGAACGTAATGTTGAACGGAGTCCAGTATCTCTGCAAACTCTTGATTCTTCAGCGCATGCCACTTTTGAGCCAAACCATCCACAATGAAGCGCACTGAATCCATCCCATTTGTGCGCAAAGTCAGTGTATCATCAACAACTTTCAATTTTTCTATCGGGGATGTATGCGATGCATGATATCGCATAATTTCACTGTTTGTTTCATAAGGTAAAATGACGCCAACAGCCTTTCCTGAAAGAAGTCCTTCCACCACCTGTTTTTTATCCTCTTGCCATACCCAAGTCCATGCCCTACCCACCTCTTCCTCGTCAAAGACGTTGTGACAATCATCAGAACCCAAAAGATAAATTGGATTACCTGATACCAAGATGGAATCCCAAACTTCCGTACTTATCCGAAAACGACTCACTACTTCTATCAAATCAAACCCACTCAACAATTTCATTTCATCGGGATTGTAGCCGTTACGCAATTTTGGATGGGCCAGCACGACAGTTGACCGATTGTTATCCTCTTTGATTCGATGCAGAATATCCCCTTTATGTCCAGTCCATTGGAACAGTGGAAACTCAAACCAATTCACACTTTCAGCATTGAGGACCAATTGATGCACTTTATTAAATCCAAATCCATGTTCGTAGGCGGGAATAATGTTGTATCCATTCAAAGCATTGTACTCAGAGGTTTGTGCTATGTCATAACCCAAACGCTTATACGCTTTTGATACATCCATGTGTTCTCCATTTCCATTGGTAATTCCCAGCCACTGGTGAGTATGTGCATGTAAATTAACCTTAAAAGGCTTTCCCCCTGCTAGTTCTTCATATGGATTGTCCCATGCATTTCCAGAAAAGACCTGGCGATCCATCGGTTGATAATACACCACCCTGAAATAGAGAAGCGCAATGAACAAGATGATAAAAGAAAGAAAGTACTTCATTACCACCATCCATAATTTCATGAGACAAATAAAAATTCCAAGCATTACGAAGCGATGGATAAAACTTTATGAAAACATTGCGTTATCAACACTCACTTGTTGGCCTTAAACTTGTGATAAAATAAAAGAACAACTGAAGGTTTGATATTAAGAAAACATTATTGGATTATGCTATTTCAAAATAATTTTTTGAAACCTCATTAATAATAAAGACACATCATAGATATAACCTTTGAAAAAAAACTTGAAAAGGAAAATTGACCTCTTGGTGTTATCCGATATCCATCTTGGAACTTACGGATGTCACGCTGAAGAATTAATAAAATATCTTCAGAGTATAAAACCAAAAACCATTGTACTCAATGGTGATATAATTGACGGATGGAATTTCTCTAAAAACTACTTCCCCCCATCACACCTTCAGGTAATTTCAGAATTGATGAATTTCCTTGCGCAGGGGACAAAAATCATTTATCTGCCCGGCAATCACGATGAGTTTGCTCGAAAGTTTGCAGGTAGAAAAATGGGGAATTTAATCATAGATAACAAGGCTGTATTGAACCTCAACAATAAAAAGGTATGGATCTTTCATGGAGACGTATTTGATATCTCCATGAAACAATCCAAATGGTTAGCCAAGATTGGAGGTGTTGGATATGATTGGTTAATACTTACCAATCGGCTGATCAATAAAACACTGCAAAAATTAGGAAAGGAGCGAGTTTCACTTTCAAAAAGAATTAAGGACAGTGTAAAAACCGCAGTAAATTTCATCTCTGATTTTGAAGATACTGCTATCAATTTGGCTATTCAGCAAAATTATGATGTAGTCATTTGTGGACATATACATCAACCTTGCGATAAGTACATCGAAAAGCAAGAAGGGAAAATACGATACTTGAATAGTGGTGATTGGATAGAAAATTTGACTTCACTCGAATACAATGATGGAGAATGGACACTCTATCAATATCAAAAGGATCAAGCTCTTCATCAACAACAACTGGTTCTAGAGAAATTGCCATTTCTAAAGAACAAAGAAATTTTCTTCAACCTTACCCAAGAGTTTCAATTGCAATAAATATGAGAATATTGTACGCCATACAAGGAGTTGGGAATGGCCACATCACCAGAGCCATTGAACTAATCCCAAACTTTCAAAAATATGCAGATGTTGACATTCTTATAAGTGGACGGAGTCAAGATAAAGGTGTTTCATTACCTTTTAATGTACAATATTGGTTTCATGGAATCACCATGATATTGGACAATGAAGGTGGAATTGATTTCACGGAAACTTTCAAAAAAAACAAACTGAAACGTTTCTTTGACGAGATACGATCGTTGCCAATTGAGGAATACGACTTTGTCATCAGTGATTTTGAGCCTGTCGCATCATGGGCAGCGCACATGCAAAACATCCCATGCTATTGCATAGGAAACCAACATGCACTGCTCGATGCGGCAACCCCTATCATTAACAGAGGAGATATGATTAGTAAATTTTTCATCAATAAATATGCACCGTGTAACAAATCTTTTCCAATCCACTTTAAGCGCTATAGTAGCAATATTGAATACCCTATTATCCGCCAATCCATAAGAAAACTTGAACCGTCCAACAACAAACATTACACGGTTTACCTCCCTTCATTTTCAGATGATGCGCTGATTTCCATTTTCTCTCAAATAAAAGAAATTCAATGGCAAATTTTCTCACCAAACGTAACAAATAGAAGAACCATATCAAATCTAAGCATCATACCGTTGGATCAAGAATTGTTCTCGTTTAGTCTAGCCAGTTGTGAGGGAGTAGTAACCAATGCGGGATTTGGAACAACCTCAGAGGCCATTTATTTTGGGAAAAAATTATGTGTGGTTCCAATCAAAAAACAATTTGAACAACTCTGTAATGCAAAAGCATTGACTGAACTAGGTGCTCATTGTATAAAACATCTCAACATTAACTCAGTTGATTCCATTTATGAATGGATTCATCAAGGCCAACCAGTGCATATCAGCTATCCCAATAACGCTGAAATAATAGTAAACAAAATATTCCATTTCCATTTTACATCAAAGGAACCAAATGACCGCGCCAAACTGTTGCTACAGCTGCAACAAAAAAGAGTCGCCATCTCTTAAGATAGGAAACTGCTCTCTGTATTGATCCAATTCTGACTTGTTCAGCTCAATGGTGCACACACCGGCGACATCTGATTGGGTCCAAAGCACAGCACCTTTTGCATCTATCAATGCGCTATCACCGGTGTAAATATTTTCCTTGTGATCCGTTCCTACCCGATTCACTCCCGCAACATAACATTGGTTCTCAATGGCTCTGGCTTTAAGCAAAGTTGACCATGCCTCACGGCGTGCACTGGGCCAATTGGCAACATAAATCAATACGTCATACTCAGGTGCACCATGCTGGTGGCGATTTCTACTCCATACCGGAAAACGCAAATCATAACATATCAATGGACAAATATTCCAGCCCTTCCAGTGCTCGATGATTCTAGCTGACCCTTTCTGATAAGTCTTTTCTTCCCCAGCAAAGGTGAACAAATGTCTTTTGTCATAATGAGAAAATGTAGCATCCGGCCTTACCCACAACAACCGATTGTACAACCCATCATTGTCTTTAAAAGCAACACTACCACAGACCACTGCGTTCAAATCCTTGGACCATTTCCGCATCCAATTCAATGTCTCAGATGATTCCGAAAAAATCTCGGCCGCATCGGAATTCATGGTAAATCCAGTAGTAAACATTTCCGGCAACACTATCAAATCAGTTGCTTCCAACTTCTGCAATACACCTTCCAAACGCAAGTAATTCTTGGCCGGAGACTCCCAACTCAATACCGTTTGAATTAAACTTATTCTCATGATACAAGATTAAAACAATTTATCGCTGACACAATTCTCTGAATTCACAAAATCGGCAGGCATTCAAATTGTCCGTACATACAAATTCTTCCTTGGGTTTGGGTATGTTCTTAAACACATCTTGGTTCAGCGCCTTTAACTCCAATGTTTCTGCTTTCATCGTTTCAATGAAATCAGTAATGTCTGCAGTGGTAATCTCTGGACGAACCTCTTCAAATCCATCCTTCACATAACAAACCATGGGAATCACTTCATCAAAGTCATGATTAAAATGATAACGTGCAAACAATGCGTAACCAATCAACTGTTTGCGGTGCTTTACCAAATCCTGCTTACCCGTTTTCCAATCCAAAATATAAATGACCCTTTCATGAGGCAACATAAAGTCCACTTTACAATAAGCCTTGATGTCCTCTATGCGCGTTTCCCCATAGCCTGGAGGCTCTATGATCCATCTGTCTTTAGACGACTGGGGCAAATTTCTGATCCATTCAAAACGATCAGACATTACAATATTCTTGACCGATTGAAAAGCCCTCTGACCCAACTCAAGCGCGTCAATTTTCTCCAATTCCTTGTAATGAATCTCTGAAAATTCTTTGCTATTGACATACTCTTCTGTGCGGGCAAAAACAAACTGCTCCAACTTATCCAGTTGCACAGGTGAGCTGGATTTCTGCAAGCGATGCAAAATACTCTCCACTACATCGTGCACGATGTTCCCTATCTCCAGTGGAATGGTGGTCATGCTCTTTAAACGGGCAATGTGTTTGATGTCAAACTCTTTATCGTACTTGTCATAGTACTTATAAAAATATTTTCGTTTACACGTTTGATAAATCTCAAAACGGCTCACAGACCAACCCAACTCAGAAGTAAAAGGAAATGTTTTCATGACGCAAATTTCTATCGAACTTAAATATTTTTTGCCTTACAGGACAAACATAAATTATGCACATATCTCATTTCTCCCTAATTTAGGGCATGTTCCGAATGATAATTTTATTCACATTGCTCCCAATCATCTCTATGGGACAGAGTTTTGACTTGAATCGAAGAAAAGGAGGGACTTACTTTTTTAGTCAATATTTTGATCAATATCAACGCCCATTGCATGGCACCTACGCTGACCTTGAAGACAGTGTGATGATCACCCGGATATTTGACTATGGTATATTGATCAAAGAAACAAGACAGCACAACGGATTTATCAGCCATCTGTTTATCAGAGAAAACACTCAAAACCCAACCTCATCGTATCGCATTTGGCACAATCCCCAACAGCTCAATGAATTCTGGCAATTTACTTTGGATAAAAATGACCATTTAAGAATAGAAATTTCCGTTTTCCTTGAAAATGGGTTTCCGCTGATTCACCAAAATTTTTATCCTCTCAATTCAACGGAGCACCAATTGTACCATGGCATACCAGAAAAAGATGAAAAGATAGACCCTCTTGGATATACCAATACCTGGATGCCCATTGGTGTATATGAAAAATGGAATGATAATGGGATTTTAACCTCCAGAAAAGAATACAGAGATACCGTCCTTAACGTACCTGAAGAAGAAAGAAGAAAAGGCAAATACATCGAGAACTATGCAGATGGGTCCATGAAAATATCCGGACAATATGATGAATACGGCCACCCGATTGATGATTGGTATAGTTACCATGAAAACGGAACAGTGGCCAAAATTATTTCCTATGAATATCCCCCTTCCTATTACCTCATAGAAAGGATGGTTGAATTTAATGACAACACAATAAAAACACATGAAATCATCCTAGACGGAAATGGCGGAGGGGTTGAAACGCGCTGGAATGACAAAGGCAAATTGTCCTATGAAAGAAAAATAAGAAATTACAATTGGGACAATAAAACAAGCTGGGAAAAATGGTACTACGAAAATGGGCTACTACAGCGTTATATCAATGTTGACCACCCCAAAGACACTGTAGAATCCAAATACTATTCAAACGGAAGTGAATGGTATATTCATTTGGAAAAAGAGAACGTCAGTTATCAAACAGAGTACTATTTCAATCACAATAAGAAATGGGAAATGATCCAATTTAGAAACGCAGATAAAGGAGTATATACAGAATGGACAGATCAAGGGGACACAATCAAAAAGGAAACAAGATTAGCCAATAGCCGATACATACAGGAATTTGAAAATGGTGAAGTAAAAAGGAAGTATACCCGAAATCAAAATGGCATCAATGGAGAATTTTTAGAGCGGATACAAGACACGTGGATTGTACATACATACAACAACGGAATAAGAACCATCGAAATACTTCCCATAGCCATTTCTTATCCGAACGCAGACGAGGAATTCAAGAAGATCAATCTTCCATACTTAGAGGAAAACACACTGAACCTTCCCTTAAAACATTACAATGATTTAAACAACAGAGACAAAAACTTCATCATCGCCCACTGCAAAAAATTCAATGAATTTTTGCAATCACATCACCTCAAGAGAGAAGATCTTGCAATTGGTTTTGGAAGATCAGAAAACTGGACGATTTTAGAAATAAAGACTTTCATGGGCAGTCCAATCAACATCGTATTTTACGACAACGACTATTATGAATTCTTGAATCGAACATCCAATTGGTCCGCTATTCCAACGTGGCAAGAAGGCGCCAGTTTCAAATGGAATTGATGTGATTTTCTACTAAGAAATCGCGCATGATTTGATCACTCCAATAAATGGCGTTTCTTGACCAAAGATTAAGGGCATCCAAACGTTCCTCCTCGGTGGGAGGATACATGCCTTTCAAATGCATTGTCTTTCGGGACAACTGCGAAACAGCAATTCCCGTAGCCACGGAAACATTTAAACTTTGAGAAAACCCTGACATGGGAATCACTACTTGCACATCAGCCAATTCTCTGGCCGCATCAGAAATACCTGTAAGCTCAGTTCCCATCACCAAAGCCACTGGACGTTGTGGGTGGTAATCTTCAATATCAATGGCATTGGGCGAAAAATCAGTCACCACCAACTCAAAACCTTTTGACTTTAAGGACAACATCTTTTCTCTTGGATCTTTACTTCTTTGAATATCCATCCAATCCATTGCTCCCTTAGAAATTTTCCTATTCATCTCCCAGGGATGCTCATCTTCCAACACATGCAGATAATGCACTCCCAAAGCATCTGCAGATCGTACAATAGCACTGGCATTTAAAGATTGATAAATATTCTCCAAAACCAAGTGCAGGCAAGTGTTGCGCTGATTCCACACTTGCTCAAACTTCTCCTGTTTTTCAGCCGTCAGAACAGCACAGAACTTTTGATACAATAATTTTTTCTGATCCAATGTCATGATTCCGGTATAAAAAAAAAGCCGCTCCTGAAGGAACGGCTTTTCGGCTTTGAAAAGAATTAAACTTTTGCAGCCAATTCAGAACCAGCTTTGAAACGTACAACGTTCTTAGCTTTGATTTTGATTTCTTTACCAGTCTGTGGGTTACGACCGATACGAGCAGCACGCTTAGTAACGCTGAAAGAACCGAAACCTACTAAACCGATACGGTCACCTTTTTTCAAAGCTTTAGTAGTTACTTCGATGAAACCTTCCAATGCTTTCTTAGCATCAGCCTTTGACAACTTCGCTGAACCAGCGATAGCGTCGATCAATTCTGCTTTGTTCATTTTAATTTGTTTTTTTTAGGTTAATAATGTTGAACAAGACAAATGTAAAAGCAGAAAATCCTGAATCGCAAGTATATCAAGCCTTTTGGGATGATTTTGTTGAAAAATGTCTGTTTTTGTTCATAACCACACCAGGCAATCACTCAAAAGCCTTGATTTTAGTGCATTTCAGGGCCTCCGTTTATTGTTAACTTCTAAAAAGGATAAGCCTTTACTTTGCAGGATGCAAGAAAAAGGACTCTCCATACGCTATCAAGACCTTCTCAAAGTTTCACTTCCCATGAGCCTAGGAGCATTTGTTCAATTCTTTGTTGTATTTACAGACAACTACTTTGCTGCGCAACTGGATGGAAAAGCCATGAGCGGCGTCTCTTATATCGGTCTTGCCTACATCACGCTAGCCATGATTACAACAGGTATTGCTAGTTCCATACAAATCATTGTTGCAAGAAGAATGGGAGAGCAACAGTGGTCAGTTATTCCTTCTATTGTAAACAACGGAATTTTTCTGGGTATCATCATTGCGCTCATTCAATTCATAGCCCTTTACTTTTTTGGACCACTATTCATTGATTCCTTTATCATTGATGCGGACATAAAAAATTACATGTTGGAATTCTCATCCATCCGGTCATGGGGATTTTGGATCTACACACCTACTATGCTTTTGCAAGCTTATTGGACCGGTGTAGCCAAAACAAAAGTGGTTTTTAGTACAATGCTCATTACCTCCATTGGCAATATGATATTGGCTTATGTTCTCATTTTTGGAAAAGGTCCTTTTGCACCGTTGGGTGTAAGCGGAGCGGCATGGGCCACACTCAGTGCTGAATGTCTGGCCTTTGTTTTTCTTTTTGGATACACATTTTTAAAAAACCCTGTCATCATTAGACAGTTAACCAAACCGGTCTTGACCTACACACGATCCATCTTGCAATTGGGAACACCCATTGTTTTGCAATTGCTCATTGCATTGGGTGTTTGGTTGGCTTTCTATACAATGGTTGAGTCAAGAGGACCACAGTCTTTGCAATCAGCCTTTATTGTTCGAAACATGTACATGCTTGCTTGGGTGAGTGTCATGGGATTCTCATCCGCGATGAGAACTTACAGCAGTGCACTAATTGCCGAGAACAGGATACATGACTTAAAAAAACTTTTTTTCAGAATAGCCTCATTCAATTTTATCGGAGTATTGCTTTTGAGTCATGGACTCTGGCTATATCCCGATTGGATCAGCCATCAATTCACCCAAGATGCCACCACGATAAGATATACTGTGGACACCATGAAACTCATTGTTCCAGCCATGTTGATTTATAGTTTTACCTCCATACTATTGGCTTGGGTAGAGGGCAGCGGAGCGACTGTTGCCGGCTTCTGGATTGAAGTGGTTACCTCATGCATTTACATCATCAGCATATACATCATGGTGCATTTTACGGAGTGGGAAGTTAGCCTGCTCTGGCTTTCAGATTATGTGTACTTCATTGTGATGGGAATCTGCTCTGGACTATATCTGATTTACGGCAATTGGCGCCTGAATAAGTTATAAACATCAACACAAAGTTGAGAAAACTCCAATACGCAAGGCTTAAATTTGTTGGAGACATTATTACCAAGGCATGTACATTATTTTCGATACGGAAACCACTGGTCTTCCTCAAAACTACAACGCACCCATCACGGATATCCAGAATTGGCCGAGGGTTGTCCAATTGGCATGGCAGCTGCACAGCGATGATGGCGCATTGATCTCAGCGCAAAACGTTGTAGTAAAGCCAGAGGGTTTCAGCATACCTTTCAATGCTGTCAAAGTCCATGGAATCACTACCGAAAAAGCACATGAAATTGGCATTCCCCTCCAAGAAGCATTAAGCATATTTATAGAAGATGTTCAGCGTGCTAAATATTTAGTAGGACATAACATCGATTTTGATATCAAAGTTGTTGGTTGTGAAATTTTTCGTCAAAACATAAATTTTGACTTGTTATCCATTTTGACTTTGGATACAAAGGAAAAAGGAACAGACTTTTGTGCATTACCAGGAGGAAAAGGCGGGAAATTCAAATGGCCAACATTGGGTGAATTGTATTTCAAGCTTTTTGGTTCTGAAATGGTAGAGGCACACGATGCAGCCTACGATGTAGAAGCGACAACCCGAGCATTCTTCGAAATGCTTCAAAGACGCATCATTCAAATACCTGAATCAGCCTCAATTACACAATTTCATTATGAGGCTCCTCAGTTGAAAGCGAGTAATTTCAGCCAACCTGCAGAAACACACGCCTCAATTATACCCACCGCGTCAAAAGAAGGAGCTGAGCCCATAGAACAAACCACTTTTGTTCATCTTCATGTGCATTCTCAATTCAGTATACTTCAAAGCACCTCTGAGATTGGATCGATTGTCAAAAAAGCCATTGAACAAGAATCTCCTGCCATCGCCATCACTGAACATGGCAACATGATGTCAGCCTTTGTTTTTAATCAAGAGGTAGAGAAATACAACAAGAAAAATGGAACTCAACTCAAAGCCATTGTTGGATGTGAATTGAGTGTGTGTAAAAACCGATTGAACAGAGAAACCAAAGATGATGGATTCCCTGTTGTATTATTAGCCAAAAATAAAAAAGGCTATCACAATCTGGCCAAACTATCCAGCATCGCTTATACAGAAGGTTTTTACTATCTCCCCAGAATTGACAAAGAAACTTTAGAGCAATACAAGGAGGATCTCATTGCCACCACTGGCGGACTTTGGGGAGAAGTTCCTTACCTCATTTTAAATGTTGGTGAAGAGCGTGCAGAGGAAGCCTTCATTTGGTGGAAAGATCTATTTGGAGAAGACTTCTATGCGGAATTACTCAGACATGGATTAGAGGAAGAGAATGTAGTGAATGAAACACTCCTTAGGTTTTGTAAAAAACACGAAGTCAAATATTTCGCGGCCAACAACACCTACTATACTGAAAAGAAAGAGGCTCAGGCGCAAGATGCGCTGCTCTGCGTCAAGGATGGAGAATCTTTGGACAAACCCAAAAAGTACATTGGAAAGCGAGGACGGGAATTTAGATTTGGATTTCCCAATGACGAATTCTATATTAAGTCGCCGCAAGATATGGCCAAGATGTTTGCAGACCTACCTGAGGCCATTGCAGAGACCGTTCGCATTGCAGATAAATGTGAACAGTATTCGCTGGGACGCAGTATCCTACTTCCCAAGTTTGATATACCCGATGAATTCATAGACCCGCAAGATGAAATTGATGGGGAGAAAAGAGGGGAAAATGCTTTTCTCAGACACCTCACTTATGAGGGTGCTGTTAAACGCTACGGAGAAATAACGCCCGCAATCACTGAGCGATTGGATTTTGAATTAAAAACCATTGCACACACAGGTTACCCCGGATACTTTTTGATCGTTCAAGATTTTTGCAATAAGGCACGTGAGATGGGCGTAAGTGTTGGACCAGGACGTGGATCGGCTGCTGGATCCGCCGTAGCCTATTGTATAAGAATTACCAATGTGGATCCCATCAAATATGATTTGCTTTTTGAGCGTTTCCTTAATCCGGAAAGGGTCAGCATGCCCGATATTGATATTGACTTTGACGATGAAGGAAGAGGCAAAGTCATTGAATACGTGCGTAACAAATACTCCAAAAATGCCGTAGCACAAATCATCACCTATGGTTCTATGGCTGCCAAATCCGCGGTGAGAGATTCAGGTCGAGTGATGGGTCTACCATTGGGCGATACAGATCGCATTGCAAAACTCATTCCGGACAATTCCAAGTTAAGAGACATTGTATCAAAGGACAACAAAGAATTGGAAAAAGCATTTGCCCGCGATGTTGTAGAAAATGCCAAAGCCCTTAACGCGCTTTCACAAGCCAATTCTGAAGAAGGCAAAGTTGTTCAAATGGCTTCTCTTTTGGAGGGCTCCGTCAGGAACACCGGTATTCACGCATGCGGAGTTATCATTACACCAGGCCCCATCGATCAATTTGTACCTGTGGCCACTGCGAAAGACAGTGACATGTGGTGTACTCAATTTGATAACGATGTTGTAGAAAAAGCTGGTTTATTGAAAATGGACTTTTTGGGTTTGAAAACCCTCACCATCATCAAGAATGCGCTAAAAATCATCAAGCAAAGACACGGCATTGACATTGACATTGATCAAATTCCTTTGGATGATCCAAAAACTTTTGAGTTGTTTCAGCGTGGAGATACAGTGAGTATTTTCCAATATGAAAGTCCTGGTATGCAAAAGCATCTTAAAGATTTAAAGCCCACCGTTTTTGAAGACTTGATTGCCATGAATGCCTTGTATCGACCGGGGCCTATGGAATACATTCCATCCTTCATCAAAAGAAAGCATGGACTTGAACCCATTCAGTATGACTTACCAGAAATGGAAGAATACCTGAAGGACACTTATGGAATTACCGTCTACCAAGAGCAGGTAATGTTGTTGTCTCAAAAGTTGGCCAACTTTACCAAGGGCCAAGCCGATAGCTTGAGAAAGGCCATGGGTAAGAAGTTGAAAGAGGAGTTGGATAAAATGAAGGGGCAATTCATGGAGGGAGCTCAAAGCAATGGACATCCCAAGGACAAATTGGAGAAAATTTGGACCGACTGGGAAGCCTTTGCCAGCTATGCCTTCAATAAATCTCACTCCACCTGCTACGCATGGATTGCCTTTCAAACTGGATTTTTGAAAGCCAATTATCCAGCAGAATACATGGCCGCGGCGATGACAGGCTCATTGAGTGATTTGAAGCAAGTCACCTTTTTTATTCAAGATTGCAAAAAAAATAAATTGCCTGTGCTAGGACCAGATGTCAACGAATCGGATGCTTTTTTCAATGTGAACAAAAACGGAGATATTCGATTTGGATTGGCCGCAGTAAAAGGTGTTGGAGAAAGCGCGGTAGAGAGCATAGTGGAAGAGCGAATGAAGGGACCTTTCAAAAGTCCATTTGACTTTATCAAACGCGTTGATGCCAGAACCAGCAACAAACGCGTCATTGAAGGACTTGTATACAGTGGTGGCATGGACAGCTTTGGCATTGCGCGTTCTGCCTACTTTACACCAGATGGAAAGAACAGCACCTTTATCGAAACCCTCATCAAATATGGCAATGCAACAAAGGACACTTCTCAAAATGGGATGGCTACGCTATTTGGAGAGTCAGAGGATATAGATATTCCTGAACCTTCCATTCCTCCTCATCAACCTTGGGATACCTTCACCCAATTGGCGCATGAGAAAGATGTAGCTGGTATCTTCCTGAGCGGACATCCTTTGGACGACTACCGGATGGAAATAGACAATTTCTGCAGCCGAGGCGGATTAGATCTATTGGCAGATATGCCAACGGTAAAAGGTCGGGATCTGAAAATACCTGGACTGATCAAAAGCGTGCAGCATAAAATAAGTAAGGTAGGAAAACCATACGGTTCTTTTGTACTAGAAGACTACACAGGCACAAGAGAATTTAGCTTGTTTGGTGAAGAATACATCAAGTTCAAATCATTCTTGGACAACAATTATCCTGTGGTATTAATTGGAAAGGTTTCGGCAAGATGGCAAAGACAAGATCAAAAAGGTCCAGAGGAATTAGAGTTCAAATTGCAACGCATAGACTTACTGAGTGAAGTAAGGCAGAAACAAGGCAAATTCTTAAACATCACAGTGGACAGGAGATACGTCACCCCTGAACTCATCAACATTTTAGAAACTCAATTGATGCCTGGACAAGGCGCTACCCAATTGCGAATGAAAATTTTTGATGATGAATCCATGCTCACCACATTATCGGGCAATAAATTCCAATTGGACATCAGCGATGAAGTGTTGGAACAATTAAAAAGAATTCCCAATATTGATTTCAATATTTCTGAAAACTAATGCATCGTTACATCGCCGCTGCCCTATTGTTAATTCATTCACTTCTCTCTTCTGGGCAAGTTCAAGAATGGAAACAAGTTGAGAAAGATTTTTTGTTGGGCAAGCTGAACTACGCCAACGACAATCGGTTTAAAAAACTATCTACCTCCGTTTGCACAAAAGAGAATGCATATCTCTTGACAACGGTTTGTGACTCATTGGAAAAAATGATTAGCGCTGCAAATGAATCTGGAATCAGTTTTAAAGTCATCAGTGCTTCACGAAATTTTGAACAGCAAAAAGGAATCTGGGAAAAGAAATGGTTGGCACGAAAGACTCAGTATCCCAAAGGACTTGATCGCGCAAAAAACATTTTGTTGTACAGTTCAATGCCAGGTACCTCTAGACACCATTGGGGGACTGATTTTGATCTGAATTCATTGGACCCAAGCTACTTTGCACAAGGAAAAGGAAAGAGGGAATATGATTGGTTGTGCATCAATGCCGCCCGCTATGGTTTTTATCAACCTTATGACGCAAACCCAAACAGGACTGGTTATCAAGAGGAGAAATGGCACTGGTCATTCTTTCCAATTGGGGATCAGCTAACCCAAAGTTATCTTGAACAAATTCAATACGAAGATCTTGGTCCTTTTTTAGGTTCAACCTATGCCCAAGAAATCAATGTTATTCAACAATATGTCAATGGCATTCAGATTCCACCAACTCCATAAAATCAGTTTCTTTGGTGTGCTACTCTGCCTGTTGTATTTCAAGTCAACAGCGCAAAATGATAGTTTACCTCAACAGTGGTTAAAACCATTGATTTACATTGGGCTTGAAAAGGGACACTTGCAATCGGATGAATCACTGTTTATGGTTGATATCAAACAGAAAGAAATCCTTCGTTTACAACCTCGGACTACAGCTGATTTGCTGAACAAGAACGGAAATGTTTTTATCCAAAAAAGCCAGTTTGGTGGTGGCAGTCCCATTCTAAGAGGATTTGAAGCCAACAGAATTCTTTTGATAGTAGATGGTGTCAGAATGAATAATCTAATCTATCGCGGCGGGCATTTGCAAAACATTATCTCATGTGATGTCAATCAATTGGAAAAAATGGAAGTGATTTTTGGTCCAAGTTCCTGTCTATTCGGAAGTGATGCTTTGGGAGGTGTCATTGAGATGGAGACCATTTCACCAAAATATCAATCCAATAAGAA
>CAMCTV010000044.1 GCA_945878635.1 Chryseobacterium gleum
CCATGCTTCCTGAAATCAGTTCAGTGTAGTGTTTTACAAAAGCGCCGTCGTCGTTCAAGTATTGGTATTGACTCCAGTTGATGGACAATCCATAATCCAACAACACATCCTCACTTCCCATTCTAAAGCTGTGGGCTGGCGTCAAGGTATCGCCAGTGGTTAAGTTCACCAACTGCCAAGACATCGAATCAGGGCTAGACTCCGTATTGTCCGTTGCTACCAAAGACAACTCAAAATCTGCCGCTGGCAATGCCAATGGATCAACAACCTTTACATCAACAGGACCCATACCAGGAAGGTAGGTGCACTCTGAAGAGGTGATATTGGACAAAATTGCGGCCTCTGTTGCAGCATCCAATGTCAAACTGTTCAGTCCATTTCCTTTTCCTTCAATGCGCGTAATCGCTACTCCATCGCCATACTGAGCATTCAAAATAGAACCACCGTTGGCAGGGGTTTGGCTGTGGGGGATGGCGGCGATGACGGGGATTTCACCCAAAGCAGCCTTACGTGAAGCAAGGAAAGCTTCGTCTTGTCCATTCTCTGCTGCCAAATCATAATTCAAATAATTGTTATGACCATAAGCCAATACCATGAAGTAATAGGTCTTATGATTGATCAACTTATTGTCACCTTGTGCAAAAGCATCCGTCTTCACTTGGAATGAACGGCGGATACCTTCGTTTGCCCCTTGAACTTTCAACTCAGGAACAATGTAACCTGAAATTGGATCGCGCACAAAGTTCACAATATTGATCACATCATTCTCTACATCACACTGGGCCACCATACGTGCTTTGGCAATATCACCCAATTCACTTGCGCTCACATCTGCGTTCGCCAATTGATAAACCATGTAACCCTCGAACTTGTAGGAACGTGCAGTGGTATCCAATTGGGTTCCATCCGCCAATTCTTCTGGAATACTTGGATCAAAACCAGCTTGATCCGGACCAAAATTCTCGCTGTAGTTGGTGCTGATAATGTTGTCATTGCTCAACATCAAAATGATTTCACGGTCCAATTCGCGAACAGAAACATCTGGAGCATCTGGACCTGAAACCAACTCGAAACAATTATCAAACAAAGCTTGAGCTTTATCGTCATATTGACGCAACAAGCGAACACTCTCAAAAGCTTCACCTGTTGTTGCTCTCGCCCAAACAACACCCATGGTGATGTTATTGTAATCTCCAGGCTCCAAAGTAAATGGACCAGCAGACTGAATAAAACGTCTGTCTGCGGCCACGTTTCCGCTACTCACTTCAGACCATGGCTCAACTTGGATACCAAAAGTTCCCCAGTTGTAGGGATCCGTATCATCTGGGAACATGTACTGTGCAGGAACACCGGTTAATACACCAGCTCCACTAACACCGTTTCCACCATACAACATCTGGGCTCCATTTTTCCATACACCACGCATGTAATTATAGAAATGCAATGGAACAGATGGTTCACCAAAAATAGGGTTGGTACTGTTGTTATAATATACAAAACGACGCATACCAAAACGCTCATTGTCTGCAACACCATCACCATACCCAATACCCAAACCACGGTAAGGGATACCAATAGAGTCTGTGGCATTGATAATGTCCGTTGTCAATGGATTGTCAATGTTATCCTCATCCTGATAAGGACCTTCAAAAAAGTCAATACCCACAGCTGGGGGATTTAAACCATAACCCAAAGAAGATGATGATGGCTGGTCATTATTATCACCATTGTAGCAATATCCCAAACCTCTTTTAACATCACATCCTACATAGTCATCTGTTGCGGTTCCCAAATCAGCATCCACCCATGAACCGAAATAAGTATCTGTCAATGTTTGGGTACCTTGGTTAATCAACACATAATTATAAAAAGTCATGTTGTTGATCTCGTCATTTGAGTTGAAAGCAAAAGCTTGTGCACGAATCTCCATACCAATGGGTTGTCCTTGAGATTCAGTATGTGCGTTACCCTTGTCATTGAATATCCAATAAAAAGTTTGGTCTCCAAACAAAGGAACAATGTCCTCTCTTCTGCGAGAAGCGCAATTCACCTCTCTCAAGAAATCATACCATGGATAGTCACCATTTTGAGGATTATAAAAACCATCCTGATCGTAATCATAGAATGGAGCCAAATACAAGTCTTGTCCTGCCGCTGTGTTACCCATCGCCGGATAGTCGTAGAAATAGCCTGGAATGGAATAATTTTCTTCGCAATCATCATCACCTGCAGAAACACAATCATAATAAGCACGGTGTCTTTGCGCATCTTGGCGCAAGGAAACAAAGAATCTATCGTACTGCTCACAGGTGTTTTCATTCACGGAAGCACTTCCATCATTGGTCAATGGACCTGGCCAATAATCGTTACCGCTTCCTCTGAAAGTCAAAGCAGCCAATTTCAACTGTTGGTCAGGAGAACGTCCTCCCATCCACAATGCTCCAGCATACAATGAAGAAACACCGCCACCCTTAGGCACCTCGTAAGAAGGCATTCCATTGGCGCGATCCATCCACATGTTACCACCTGTCTCGATGGTGGCTTTTACATTGTTCCATTCCAAATCCTTGAGTCCGGTAGCCGGAGCACAAGCTGCAGCCTTTACCTGACCGTTGGATGTGTTCTCAGATTGGTTGCGCACGTTCACCGACTTATATGCCGATGCGCTCATGGTCATCACCGCCATGAAGACAACCATCACTAATTTCATATATCTCTTTTCCATGGTTTCCTAGGGTTGAATTAGAAGTCAAATCTTAATCCCAAACGAATCTGACGAGGTGCGCCCAAATTGTAAGGGTTATTTACATACATGCTGTAGTAGTTTCTGAAAGAATCAGGTGAGTTTTGCGACTCAATCTGTGATTGGTATTGCGCAGCAGCCAAGAATCCATCATCATCAGGCGTTCCTGTAAAGCGATACACACCTGAGATATTCATTGTATTCAACAAGTTGTTGACCCACAAATAAACATTCAAGTTTGCCGCCTTTTTCTTTCCATCTTTTCCTTTCAATTCAACATTAAAATTGCGGTCTATATTCATATCCACATTGAACTGCCAAGGCAAACGAGCGCCATTGATGGAACCTTCCGTCGTTGGAGAAACCTCACCCGTAATTGGAGTAGCGATAACTTGCGGTGTATATGGAGTACCAGAACCCAAGTTGGCAATAAAGTTAACCCCAGTGTTTTCAAAGATGGGCTTATTGAACCAAACTGGTCCATTGTAATCCGCTCCTGAACCATAACGGTAATCAACAGTTGTCACGATGCGGTGTCTTTGATCGTAGTTCACTGGATTCACAGTTCTCAAGTTGGGCAATCCTGCATTGATCAAAGCCAATTGTGTTTGGGTTGATGATCCTGTTCCATCTGCAAACTGCAAAGTGTATGAACTCTTTAACCAAAGATTTCCTGTTGGTCTCAAGTCGTAAGACAAGGTCAAACCTTTCACGGTTCCAAAATCCAAATTATCAAAAGCCTTGTAAGTAGCAGGATACGCACCAATAAATGATCTCACCTGAATCATATTGCGCAACTCACGATAGAATGCCTCAACCTTCAAAGAAGATGTTTTAGACAACACCTGTTGGAAACCAAGCGCATAATCCACTGTGCGCTCTGGCTTCAAATTGGGGTTATTCAACAAAACATTGCGATTGGTATTCAAATACAAATAATCAATAGGATTAAAACGATTGCTTTCTGTTGGACGCTGAGTCAACACATCATAGTGAGCAAAGAACAAAGCCTCATCAGAAATCGGGAAGGAGAAGGCGATACGTGGCATGAAATTCACCACTGGCTCGTACTCCTTGAAGGACTTAGAAGACATTTCAGCCTTAGGATCTACTTTTAAGTATGGTTTCACCTGACCACCTGAAGCAACTGAAGTAAATGGATCAGAAACCAAAGCTCCTGATGCGTTGTACCAATTATTTCCATCGCGGTAACCAGTAATGGCTGATGGCTGCTCAACATTATCAACATACACAACAAAATCTTCACCGATGTTGTTGGGCTTGTTCATTCCGAATTTATCAAAATTCACCTCACCAGCCGTATATGCTTCACTGATTACAAATGGATCAATGGGCACATATTGGTTGGCATCGTATCTGTCGATACGCAGACCAACGTTGAAAATCAAATCGTCGAAAGCAAATTTATCCATCACATATCCTGAGATGTAAGTTGGCTCAAAAGCACCAATTCTTCTCGTCTTGAAACTTTTTCCATCTGCCAATGAGTACTCCTCAGAGAAAAAGTCATCGATGGTTGGACGACGACCAGACAATTTGTTTCCATATGGATCATATCCATAATAAGTAACAATGTTGTTTCCTTGGTTTAACAAATCATCAGCACCAAACATACTCACACTCAACTCATCCGGATTCAAAGCATCAACATTGATATAATCTGTTCCATTGACATCCAATCCCAATGATTCGCGCAAATTGTAATCAAACTCAAATTGATCTGCTCCAACCAAGTTACCGTAATTCACATAGGTGATTCCATCTTCGCTGAAATAACTAGGATTGTCTGTATTCAATTCTCGGTTATGGAAATTCGCCAATTGACGAGCACGCAACCAAAGTCCTACAGGGGCAATGGCATAACCGGCATCTCTTCTTTGCTCAAACTCAAAACCCACTTGGATGGCATGGTCACCAATGTCTGCTGAACCTGTCCCTGAGACACGGAATTGTTTGTTTGAACCAACACTGTAGTTATTGCTCTGACCTCCGTAATAATTCCACAACCCATAAGTCTCATTGGGCAATTGTCCATTGATCAACCCATTGTTACCCTGAATGTTTGTCAAAGATGCATATGGAGATTCTCCAATTTGCAAAATTTCAGTGGTAAACTCATTGTTAGAAGCGTCAAAGAACCCATCATCAGTAATCAACATGTCCGATCCATTTACCACTTCATTCACACTCGTTGGGGTGTTGAACAATCCAAAAAACTGACTGGTAATTGCGGCTAAGTCAGGGTTATACTCGCTTGGGGTAAAGTTAACATTAACATCCTGCCATCCGTTTTGGATGTAATATCCACCTTCAGGAGCCAATGAATAAGAACGAGCGCGCAATTGATCAAAACGACCAACATGACCGTATCTAAACATTTCATCCTTGTGGGTAGCATCTTGTCTTAAACGATATGAGCTACTATAATCCGCCATAATCGAATAGAAAACATTCTTCAAGGTAGAGGTTTCGTCCTCCGCATTCTTAAAGCGTTGACTGAACTTCACATAACCTCTCCAATCCAAATCTGTTGACTGCTGATTGTTATCAAAGTTCATCAACATATTGTCGTAATCAAAATCATTTCCCCTTCTGTATGCAGCAGTACCTCCAACAGTCAAAGTCATGGTTTCAGAAGCTGTCAAATCCATCTTGCCCACAACGTTTAATGAGCGATTTCGCACATTCATTCGGGTATCAATCTTTTCAAAATCATCCGCCGTTAAAAAGTCTGCATTGTACAACGCCCCATTCACCGTTCCATCTGCTTGTACATTTTGACGCAATGGATTTTCTCTCAAACCTTCAATAGCAGCGTCTTTCATTTTATAAACTCCTCCAAAAGCAGGACCACCATCTACTATATCGGTGTAATTGCTGGACAGGAAGAATCCCAACAAGGGACGACCTTTGCTTCCGTCTGACTTCTTCTTGAACAAAATGGGTCCAGAAAGAGATCCTTCCAAAAGATTGTAACCGTATTTATCCAAACCTACAACCTTATCGTTGATTTTAAAACCAGAAGAAATGGCTTCAATTCCACCAGTATAGTTGGCAGAAGCAGAGCGCAAAGAGATATTGATTACCCCTCCGGTAACGTCACCAATATTGGCGGGAACACCACCTGTAATTACAGAGACTTCTTCAATCGCCGACTTAGGCAATGAGGATGAACCCCTAACTTTAATTCCATCAATGTAAACCCAAGTGGAACCTGTACGTGCACCACGGATGGAAATTCCGCCGCCTGTTCCAGCGCTGCTAACGCCGGCAACCGTTTGGGCCAAGCCCAAAGCGTCACGAGAAGGCATGCGCGCCAACTCCTCACGCGTAACTGTTCCACCAGAAGCACCTCCATCCTTGTCGATCAATGGAACTTTAAACTCATTGATTTCCAAAGTTTTCATTTCTTTACCAGCCGATAACTCGGTGTTGGCAAACTGAATTTTTCCTCCAGAAATGGGTACTCCCTTCAACTCTTGTGAAGTGTACCCCACAAAATTGAATTGAACATCATAAACCCCCGGATCAATGGGCTTAATGGTGTATTCACCGTCAATATCAGTTGCCCCTCCGGTAATCAAGTTACCATTGAGGAATAATATTACGTTTACAAACGGTAATGGTTGTTTGGTATCTTTATCAGTTACCTTTCCCTTCAAAGTACCAGTGTTTTGGGCCATCGCACCTGACAAGGTGACCAGCAAACCAACCAACATTAGCGCAACTTTTTTCCGCATATTAGGATAGAATTAATTGTACGTTTCTATTGTTAAAGGGTGCTAAAATAAGGAAAAAGACGTTTTTTAACTCATCTTAACACCAACTATTTATTTTCAACTCACTTATTAATTGATTTTCAATTATTTAACATTCAAAAACAGCCCTCAATCACCGCTGATATCAGAGATTTTTTGTCAATTCCCACCGCTGCAGCTTGTTGTGGTATAATCGACGCTTCAGAGAATCCAGGGACGGTGTTCACTTCAATCACATGGGGCACATCTTCTTGAATAATAAAGTCCACCCGTATCATTCCCCTGCAATCCAAATCACGGTAAATTCCAGTCGCCAATCTTTGAACATTCTCAAAAACCAAAGTATCCACCCGAGCAGGCGTTATTTCTTCCGATGCTCCGTTGTACTTGGCCTCAAAATCAAAAAACTCATTGGCTGTGACGATTTCCGTTAATGGCAGCGCTTTTAATTCCCCCTGCCATTGTATTACACCACATGTAACCTCCGTTCCACTGACAAATCGTTCAATGATGGCCTGGGCATCTACCGCTAAAGCCTTTTGAATGGCAACTACCAATTCCGTTTGCTCCTTGGCCTTAGATGTCCCCAATGAAGAACCGCCATTGTTGGGCTTTACAAAGCAAGGCAGTCCAACCTTTTGTAAGATTTCATCAACCTCAATTTGATCCCCTCTTCCTATGGTAACACTATTGGCCACTTGATAACCCAATTGATGCAAGGCGTCTGTTGTTGCTTTCTTGTTAAAGGTCAAAGCCATGTTTAATACGTCTCCAGTTGTATAGGGCAATCCTATCAACTCAAAATACCCTTGCAACAAGCCATTCTCACCTGGCGCGCCATGAACGATGATAAAAACACCATCAAATGTTACTTTATCCGTTCCAATGATGACTGAAAAATCATTCTTGTCCAACAACAATTCCTCTCCTTGCTCTGATAGCGCATACCAACGATGCCTTTCAATGACCACTTGAGTGGGCGAATATTTCTCTCGGTCAATATTGGCCATCACCATAGACGCACTGCGCATGGAAACAACGGATTCTCCACTGTATCCTCCACAAACAACCGCGATCTTCTTTTTGGCTTTCATTCCCATTTTCCAAATATCTACTGAATTCACCTTTTTTAACTCGGTATTTTCACGGAATCCATCCACGGTTCATGGTTAATTGTTTTTAATCAAAAAAAAACGCATCTTTGCTCGGTGAAATTCAGTCAACGCCTTTTTAGATTCCTTATCGGGGTTACCATTGGTTGCCTTTTGGTCTACGTCATGTTCCCCAATTACGATTGGCTGGGGTGGCTTCCCGGAAAACAAATTCGTGGCAATATTCTATCCAGACATCAATCCATTGGCTCAGAAGCACAATGTGAAGCGAATTTCTTTGCCATTGCTGAAAGTGAATGGAAATCTGTATTGAATGATGGCTCTGTTAATTTTGAAAAAAGCCAAACCAAAGGAGAAGACAAAACCTATTATTTAGAAAACGACTTGATTGGCGTAGAAGTCTTGCTCAAAGATTCAACCGCCTACATTCAACACATTCAGCGCATTGGTGTAAACACCCAAAACCCCTGTAAAGATTAATTCCATGTCCATCATTTCTTCCATTCAAAAAAATACAGCTGAACAACTGGAAAAATGGCGATCGATCAGAAGGCATTTGCATGCCCATCCTGAATTGTCATTCAAAGAATTTGAAACTTCAGCTTTCATTAAAAAACAATTGGATGATGCTGATATTGACTACACCGATGGTTGGGTAAACACAGGAATAACTGCCATTATCAAGGGAAAGAATCCCGACAGTCGATTCATCAGCCTCCGCGGCGACATGGATGCCCTGCCCATTTTGGAAAAAAACAATGTGGATTACAAAAGCAAAACAGATGGTGTTATGCACGCTTGCGGTCATGATGTGCACACAACATGTGTGCTTGGAGCAGCCATGGTATTGAACCAACTGAAAGACCAATGGGAAGGAACTGTTCAAATCATATTTCAACCTGGTGAGGAAATTTTACCCGGCGGTGCCAATGAAATGATCAAAGCTGGAATATTCAATGATCACCAACCCGAGGCTATATATGGTCAGCATGTTTACCCAGAATTGCCTGCAGGAAAAGTAGGATTCAAATCAGAATGGTACATGGCCAGCACTGATGAAATCTACATCAGCGTCAAAGGAAAAGGTGGTCACGGGGCCAAACCCAATCAATGCATTGATCCCATTGTTGCTTCGGCACAACTCATTGTGGCATTGCAAACCATCCCCAGCAGACGTGCAGAGCCCGCTACGCCAACTGTCTTAACCATTGGGAAAATTCAAGGACTAGGTGCTACCAACATCATTCCTGATGAAGTAACCATGGCTGGTACATTTAGAACATTTGATGAAAATTGGAGATACCAAGCCCATCAACACATTCATGACATTGCAAAAGGCATAGAACAAGCTACAGGAACCAAAATTAATATAGACATTCATGTGGGTTATCCTGCCTTATACAATCATCCAGAAAAAACAGCTTTGGCCAATTCTTTAGCCGAAGAATTTTTAGGAAAAGAAAATGTTGTTGATTTGTCTTTAAGAACAACTGCGGAAGACTTTGCCTACTTTGCGCAGAAATACCCCAGTTGTTTCTATCGATTGGGGACAACCAGTCCAGATGGAAAAACTTTCAATGCACCCGTTCACAACAACTGCTTTGACATTGATGAAAATGCTTTACTTACCGGTGTTGGTTTGATGGCCTATATTGGGGCCAAAGGCTAGAACTTCTTGTTGTATTCATAGACAACAAAAGGAAATTGATGTTTTTCATCCTTTTCCTTTCTTGACAATTCTATTTTCTCCCAATGATTCTCATCAAAATCAGGAAAAAAAACTTCAGCATCAGAAAAAATCGCATCCACTTCTGTAATGTACATTCTGTCTACAACACCTAATTCCAGAGCTTCCCGGTACACTTGACCGCCGCCTATCACAAATACTTCATTCTCCTCATTCTTTTTTGCAGCAACCAAAGCATCGCTTAAATTTTGTACTAAAATACAATCCGGAGCTGAGTAATTACTTTGACTGCTGATAACAATATTCAATCGATTCTTGAACGGTCTATATTTCTCCGGAATACTCTCGTAATTCTTCCGCCCCATGATTACCGGATGTCCAAAAGTTTTATCCTTGAAGAACTTCATGTCCTCTGGCAAATGCCACATCAAATCATTGTTTCGGCCAATACCCCTATTGGCGGACATGGCGACAATAATACTTACAATAGGCGTTTTCATTAGACAGCAACAGCGGCTTTGATGTGTGGATGTGGATCGTAATTCTCTAAAGAAAAATCCTCGTACTTAAAATCAAAAATATTTTTGACATCTGGATTCATTTTCATTTGAGGCAAGGGTCTAAAATCCCTTGACAATTGCAATTGCGCTTGTTCCACGTGGTTGCTATACAAATGAACATCGCCGCCTGTCCAAACAAATTCTCCAGGTTCATAACCACACACTTGCGCCATCATCATCGTCAACAATGCATATGAAGCAATGTTGAACGGAACTCCCAAAAAAGTATCCGCACTGCGTTGGTATAATTGACAACTTAACTTGCCCTCAGCTACATAAAATTGAAACAAACAATGACAAGGAGGCAAAGCCATTTGGTCGATAAAAGAAGGATTCCAAGCGGAAACGATATGCCGACGTCCGTCTGGATTATTTTTTAATCCCTCAACCAATTTGGTAATCTGATCAGTATGTGTGCCGTCAGGATTGGGCCAACTTCTCCATTGGTATCCGTATACCGGACCCAAGTTACCATTCTCATCCGCCCATTCATCCCAAATGCTTACACCATTCTCTTTCAAGTAGGCAATATTGGTTTCTCCTTTCAAAAACCAAAGCAACTCATGAATGATGCTTTTGGTGTGCAATTTCTTGGTTGTTAACAATGGGAAACCTTCCTTCAAATCAAAACGCATTTGATGACCAAACACGCTAAATGTGCCTGTTCCTGTACGGTCAGATTTTTTAACTCCATTGTCCAACAAATGTTGCAACAAATCATGGTACTGCTTCATATGGCTAAACTAACGTTCTTTATTCAATACTAAAACTCTCAGGTCAATTATTCACCAACCACCTTCAATGTCTTCATTACCCAACGGGCCTTCTCCTTGGCCACTTCAATGTCTTGATCTATGACGGTGACATGCCCCATTTTCCGAAAAGGGCTTGTCTTCTCCTTTCCATACAAGTGGACATAAACTCCTTTTTCCTTCAACACTTTCTCCATTCCCTCATACACCGCCAACCCATGACTATCCTTTTCTCCTAATAAATTAATCATCACCGCAGGTTGAATAATTTCAGTATTGCCCAACGGCCAATTAAGGATGGCTCTCAAGTGCTGCTCATATTGTGATGTAATACAACACTCTATGGTATGATGACCGCTATTGTGTGGCCTTGGGGCAACTTCGTTTACCAAGACTTCACCATTCTTCAACACAAACATCTCTACAGCCAAAACCCCAACAATTTGCAACTGTTCTGCAACCTTCACCGCCAATGCTTCCGCTTTGGCCAATACCTCTGAAGATTGTTCAGAAGGCGAAAACAGAAACTCAACCAAATTGGCTTCTGCATTGAATTCCATATCTACCGGGGGAAAAGTAACCACTTGTCCGTCTTCGTTTCTAGCGACCATGACCGCCAACTCACTTTCAAAATCCACCCATGACTCAAGGACAGAGGGTGCATCAAAAGCCTTTTCCAAATCACTTGAACTTTTCAAAGACTGTACTCCTTTTCCATCATATCCACCTGTTCTCAATTTCTGCATGCAAGGAAAAATGGACTCCTGCTCAGCCAAAGCATTTCTATCTTCAACCAAAACAAAAGGCGCTGTAGGAATACCATGCTCTTGATAAAATAGTTTTTGTAATCCTTTGTCTTTTATCGTCGCTAAAACATGAGGTTGAGGAAAAACTTTTTTGCCCATTTTTTCTAATGCAAACAAAGCATCCAAATTCACATGTTCTATTTCAATGGTGATGATATCCTTGTCAGTTGCCCATTGCATTACCGTATCGTAATCATTGAAATCACCTACCGTAAACGAAGATGCGAGATGGGCACATGAAGCTTTTTTTTGCGGATCCAGAACTGAAATATGGACATCGTATCTACTGGCCTCTTCAATAAACATCCTCCCCAACTGGCCTCCGCCCAATATTCCAATCGTTGGTTGTTTTTTCCATGCATTTAACATGCAACAAAGATAGCGGGGAATTAGTCTTTGCCTTATTATTGCCAACCATGAATTATCAAAGTACTTTCTTTTTGCTCGCTTGTATTTGCTCAAGCCTCGTGTTTCAAGCACAAAATCTTCAAACCATTGAATCCATAGAATATGATCCCATTCAGGGAAGATTCTTGGTCAGCAACAGCAACAGTGTTGTGCATGTTGATGGAGACGGCAATGGTGTTTCAACATTACCATCACCCTTGGCTGCGGCCTATGGCATGGAGATTTTTAACAACCACCTATTTGCTATTCACTCCAATCGCGTAAAAGTTTTTGATTTAGCTACCAATACACTGGTTCAAAACGTCAACATCACCGGAGCTGGTTTTCTCAATGGAATGGCGTCAGATGGCGTTGCTCGGGTATGGGTGACTGACTTCAGCACCAAAAAAATTCACCAGATAGACTTCACTGATTTGGCCAATCCAGTAACTACATTGTTGTCTAATAACACAACAACAACTCCCAATGGAATTGTGTATGATGAAGCCAACAACCGCCTTGTTTTTGTTGCCTGGGGTAGCAATGCACCCATCAAAGCTCTTGACTTAACAGATAACACCATCACTACTTTGGCAACAACGACGCTAGGGAATTGTGATGGCATTGACAAAGATGGTTTGGGAAATTACTTTGTAGCCAGTTGGTCGCCCAACCGCATCACCAAATACAGTCCTGATTTTTCAGTTAGCGAAATCATAACTGTTGCCGGAGGTTTAAGCAGTGCTGCTGACATCTGCTACGCCAATGAAATTGACACCTTAGCCATCCCAAACTCAGGAAACACCACTGTGGTTTATGTGGGATTTGACAATACACCCAACAGTCTCAACTCCTTAACAGCGGGTTCAGATTTCATGACGGCGACCTTCAATGATCGTTGGGAAATATCCTACTTCAGTCCTGCTCAAAAAAATATTGATTACTTATTGCTAGACAGCCAAGGCAAGGTAATTGTCTCTGAAAAGTGGTTGTTGGAAAACACAACAAATCGTTTAATCATCCCCAACAATGCATTGCCTTCAGGAACCTATTTCTTGGCTTTCCCCAACAGCAAAACCAAAGCAATCAAACTTTCAAAGATTTAAATACGTAACCCGGTCCCTAGGGATTTCTATTTTTTTCAGTCCACCATTGGGTCCTTGAATAAAGAAGGGTTGTGCTATTTCTTCGCCCAACATAATCTTCAACTTGGCTTTGATGCGAGATATTTTCTCGCTCATGGAATTGCTCAAAGGGTTGGTCAAATCCGCCATTCTATCCCGCGCTTGATCGATATCTACATGAGGTATTAAGGATAAATAGATGCTCAAGAGCTCTTCATAATAATCGGGGAGATAAGAAAGAATGATGCCCATAGGGTGGCGAAGAAAAAATGAATAGACGGTCATTTCCAGGGGTCTAAAACTCACCTTTAAATCAGATAACTCAGGAAAAGACAATTCAGAAGTAGCCAAATTGATATGCAATGTTGGCAATGTTTGAACCGTAAAAAAACGCTCTCGAAATAAGACTTGCACCCGAACGTGATCAAAAATTTGGAGCGCTTGCCTCAGTAAATTTTTATTGACAGTGCGGTTCACAAAAGCCTTCATACAATCTGGACATATATCTGCAGTGCGAAGTTTTAGAATCACATCCGTCTTGTTCCAGCACATGTCCATCATACATCCTTTGGGTGATTGATGTGTCAATGGCAAGTAGCCCGAAATGTCACCAAAAGTTTGATTCTTCAAAATGGTCGACATCACATGATAAGCCACAGGATAAACAGGCTCCGAGAGTATATAATGATTCCAATACAACAGATGAATAAAATGATTTCGGCCATTGTGCATTTCAGAACCCACAAACCACTTCTCCACATTGGCCTGGTAGGTCAAAATAAACACATGGTCATCTTCCTTTATTGATAATGGATTCAAAGATTGTGAAGCTATCTTTTCTTGTTGAATAACTGCACCCTTCTTCTTTCTAAACTTCTTTATGAGATCAAAGAACTTTTGCCAAGGGTAAGCATTCACCTCATGAAAATCAAGTCTTGACGCGTCCATCATCAATTCCGGTGCAGAAATTTTATTGAAGTTGACAAAATCCTGTTGATCAAAATCATCGTCATTTTTCTTGATAACTGTTTTGGGCTTTCCCAACATTTCAATGGTGTCATAATGGTGAATAAATTCCACCTCGCCTTTGAATTGCTGCAAATATTGAACAACAGAGGTAAATACCTCTTCATCTACCTCTGCCGTTCTTATTAAGTGAGCCTTTATCATTTTCCGCCTTTGTTGTTCTTTTTATCAAATTTAAAAACATCCTTCAAGTTTCCTGTTCCTTTAGCAACAATATAATGGTTCATCATTTGATCAATTTCCTGAAACATCTCCTTGGTTTGCTTCTTTTGATAACGCACTTGCTTGTCAGCATCGATCTTTAATTTATCTGCCATATCAAAAATATCAAAATCTGCACCCATCAAGATAAAAGACCATTTTCCAGTTGCCTTCAATTCCTCTATCATCCTTCCAATTTGTTTGTAACCAAACTCCTTAGAAGCGTTTTCTTCGCCATCCGTTAAAATGACACAAACGACATCATCTTCTGGCTGCATGACATGTTGTATTCTATTGATTCCCTGACCTATTCCATCCAACATGGCGGTGCAACCGGATGGGAAAAGTCGCTGATTGTTCAAGGGTTCCAAGTGCGCTGCAGGAACGCTAAGAAACTCAAACTGCACCTCATTATTAAATGTCAAAAAATTAACCTTAATAGGAACATTGGGACTGTTGGTTTGAACATTTTTGATGGATTGAATTTGCTCATTCAATGCGCTCATGGTGCTGTCCCAGCAGTCTGACATGCTGCCACTGCGGTCTAAAATCAATAAATAATGTGTTGTGTTCATGGTGATATAATTTAGACTGCAAATCTGAAACTTGCCGCTCCATTATTTCACTTTTACAAGCTTGTAAGCATCAATGGCCCAACGTATCCAAAGGGGCTGGAACATCAGTGGTATCCATGGTTTCCTGAGCATTTGACTCATCAACAACAGGCACCAGCAAATCCTCTACGGGAATTTTTTCTAAAGCCTTTTCTACCTCCGCTTCTTTCTTATCCCTGTTCTCAGTAGTCCAAGTTGTTCCGTATCGCTCAAAATAATCATCACCTAACAATTTCATGAGCTTCATGATCTTGCGCTTACGCTTTTGCATATAAGCAGAAGGCCTTTCCAACTTAAACTTTTTAGGATTGGGCAAACAAGAGGCGATCAATGCCGCTTGCTCTTTGGTTAACTTATCGGCTGTTGTGTCAAAATACAATCCTGATGCTGCACCAACGCCATATGTACAAGGTCCCATTTCAATGACATTGAGGTACATTTCCAAAATGCGCTCCTTGCTCCAAAAAAACTCGATTAATACTGTAAAGTATGCCTCCAGTCCCTTCCTCAGCCATGAGCGCGCCGGCCAAAGAAAAACATTCTTCGCTGTTTGTTGTGAAATGGTACTGGCACCGCGCTGCTTTTTATGCGTAGCATTATACTCCTGGGCCTTCTCAATGGCTTCCCAATCAAAACCATTGTGCGACATGAAATGATTGTCTTCACTGCTCACAACGGCCAGTTTTAAATTCGTAGATATCTGCTCTCCATCTATCCATTGATAATGATAGGCACAGTCCTCTACCTTGGCGCGATCCATCATGTGGAAAAGTGTTATCGGTGGATTGACCCACTTGTACAGCAGCACCCACCCAATCGTAAACCCAAAGAAAACGATGGAGGACCAGAGAATTATTCTAAATATCAATCGAAACATTACTTACCCATCTTCTTTTGCAATTCTTTAGGAATAGCGTCTTTGTGAACCACCATACAAACCGTCTTGGCTTTAAAATATGAACCAGATACATGCTGATATCCTTTAGAAGAATTCTTCTCACCCCAAGAATTTTTTGTCAAAAAATACAACCCTCCATCTTGATCTTTACTCAATCCTACGATATGCATCAAATGATCATCAGTGGTGGCAAAGCGATCATAATCTTTTTGACGAGATTGCTGCGTAACCAATGGCTCAGCATGTTTCATGGTGAACATCTCTTCCTTCTTAACACCTTCATCCAGCAACACTGCAATGTTGTTCTTATAGGAGAAACCCTTTTCACTAACGTCTGCGTCCCAAGCAATGGTATATCCATTCTCCAGTGCATGAACCGCCACTTGATAAAACTCCTCCAATGGTAAATTGTAGTATTGTCCTTTAGACCAATTGTCAGGAACTTCTACAGCAAAGTTTGAGTAGAAAGGATGGTGACTAAATGAAGTCAACAATACATAATCATCAGCCTTGATGCCCAATGCATCTCTGAAAGAGGCGGGTGTATAAGATTTTCCTTCAAAATCAAAAGAGGTTGGTATCCTTCCAATGTAGGTGTCTAGCAAAGTCTCAACACCAGATTTCCAATCATTGTTCTCCTCATTCAGTTTTCTATCCAAAACCATTTTGGCTGTTGTTTCCATATAAGCGTCCAAAACGTTATGGTTATAAACACTTGAACCCATGACAAATCCGCTAAACGCAGATTCAGGAACCAATCCATACTCCCTGACGGCTTGAATAACATCATGGCTCAAACCTCCTGGTCCCAATTGCTGCTTGCCTTGATAACGAACATAAGAATCCACTTTCTTTGGATACATCAATCGGGGATTAATCAATTCAGACAAATCCACTTGCTTGTTGCTGATTCTTGCCACTTCTGATTCCAAAAAAGAAACCGTAGCAAAACTCCAACAGGTTCCTGTTTGGCACTGGTCCTCTACCGAACCATGCTTAATCTCCTTGATGATATTGAATTGATAAGGAAACGTTCCTTGATCCTTCTGAGCAATGGCTAATGAAGCAAATAATGAGAAAATAAGTCCTATTTTTTTCATATTGCAATGGTAAGACTTTTCACACGAATTAGAAAACAAATTCCCCGCTGGATAGCTACATTTGCCTTGTGTTACAAACGCAATCATTAAAATACCAATACCCTTCTGGAAAACCTTTGGTTTTTCCCGACATCCTTTTTCCCAACGAGCAACCCGCCCTAGTCTTGGGCGAAAGTGGTTGTGGAAAAACTACTTTACTGCATCTTCTGGCAGGACTCAGAACGCCTTCAGAAGGAAATGTAATTTTAGGCCAAACCAATTTGTACTCTCTTACAACTTCAGAAAGGGATGCGTTCAGAGGAAAAAACATAGGCGTTGTATTTCAAACGGCACATTTTATCCCATCATTGTCTGTATTGGAAAACATTAT
>CAMCTV010000045.1 GCA_945878635.1 Chryseobacterium gleum
CATTGAATACACCGCGAGCAGAGTTTCCATCAGCAGATGATGATGATGATCAATTCATGGGAAGCAGCAGCGGTTCTTCAGCTGCCAAAAAGCCGGGAGATAACAAAAGCAAAACGCCTGTTTTGGATAACTTCGGTAGAGATTTAACCAAAATGGCTGAGGATGGTAAATTGGATCCTATTGTCGGTCGTGAAAAAGAGATTGAGCGTGTAAGTCAGGTTTTATCAAGAAGAAAGAAGAACAATCCTATATTGATAGGAGAACCTGGGGTTGGTAAATCAGCTATTGCTGAAGGATTGGCTTTGCGAATCATTCAAAAGAAAGTAAGTCGCGTGCTTTTTGGAAAGCGTGTTGTAACACTTGATGTAGCATCATTGGTGGCAGGTACCAAGTACAGAGGACAGTTTGAGGAGCGCATGAAAGCCCTGATGAATGAGTTGGAAAAATCTCCAGACGTAATTCTTTTCATTGATGAAATTCACACCATAGTTGGTGCCGGCGGAGCCAGTGGATCTTTGGATGCTAGTAATATGTTTAAGCCAGCATTGGCTCGCGGAGAGATTCAATGCATTGGCGCAACAACATTGGATGAATACAGACAGTACATTGAAAAAGATGGCGCATTAGAAAGAAGATTCCAAAAGGTTGTTGTAGATCCTACAACCATACCTGAGACCATTCAGATTTTGAATAACATCAAGGATAAGTATGAGGAGCATCACAGTGTAACCTACACCGATGAAGCGATTGAGGCTTGCGTGAAGTTAACAGGACGTTACATTACGGATCGCCATTTGCCAGACAAGGCCATTGATGCGTTGGATGAAGTGGGTTCACGTGTGCATTTGAGCAACATTCAAGTGCCTCAGGAAATCATTGAAATTGAGAAAGCGATTGAGGAAGTGAAGTTGGAAAAGACGCAAGTCGTAAAATCTCAGAAGTATGAGGAAGCTGCCAAATTGCGCGACAAGGAGAAACAATTGAATGACCGTTTGGATGCGGCAAAGGCACAATGGGAACAAGATTCAAAGTCACATAGGGTAACAGTCACAGTAGCCAATGTTGAAGAGGTAGTAGCCATGATGACGGGCATTCCTGTGAACCGAGTTGCCGAGAAAGAAAGTGGTCGATTGGCCAAGATGGATCAGGAGTTGGAAGGTAAAGTTATCGGACAAGATGAGGCTATCAAAAAAGTCGTTCGTGCCATCAAACGAAACCGCGCTGGATTGAAAGATCCCAATCGTCCCATTGGTTCATTTTTATTCTTGGGTCCAACAGGTGTCGGAAAAACACAGTTGGCCAAAGAATTGGCCAAGTTCTTATTTGATTCAGAGGATTCATTGATCAGGATTGACATGTCTGAGTACATGGAGAAGTTTGCCGTATCTAGATTGATTGGAGCCCCTCCCGGTTATGTTGGTTATGAAGAAGGTGGACAATTAACAGAGAAAGTAAGACGTCGCCCCTACTCCATTGTTTTGTTGGATGAGGTGGAGAAGGCGCATCCGGATGTTTTCAATTTGTTGTTGCAAGCATTGGATGATGGACAAATGACGGATAGTTTGGGAAGAAAAATTGACTTTAAAAACACCGTCATCATCATGACTTCTAACATTGGAGCAAGACAATTGCAAGACTTTGGATCAGGAGTTGGATTTGGTACTTCGTCAAGAGCATCAAGCGAAGAGATGGATCGCAAGGGCATTATTGAGGCTGCGCTGCGCAAGTCTTTTGCCCCAGAGTTCTTGAACCGTGTTGATGATTTGATTGTATTCAATGCTTTGACAAAAGATCATATTCATCAAATCATCGATATCGAGTTGGCCAAGTTGTTCCATCGCATAACGGATTTGGGATATAAGATAGAATTAACGGATGCAGCCAAAGATTTCATAGCTGACAAGGGATACGATGAGAAGTATGGTGCGAGACCGCTCAGAAGATCGATTCAAAAATACTTGGAAGATCCCATTGCAGAGGAAATCATCAATTCCAATTTGCAAGAAGGAGATACTTTGTTGGTTGACTTTGATGCCAACGAGTCCAAGGTTGTAATGAAGGTCAATAAGCATGAATAAATGATAGAGACAAAAACCTACCCCAGTGCAATATCTTGGTGGTTATGGATTCCTATATATACCCTGATCATCGGTCAGGGTATTTTTATTGCCATAGAAGGAGACCTTTGGGTTTTTGTTTTTCATTTATTGTTGGGTTTGATTATCTATTTTTTAGTGATGCGCATGCATTATGATCTGACCAATACGCAACTAAAAATCTATGTAGGTCCTTTTTTATATTCAACAATAGAAGTGATCAATATTCGCAAAATGGAATTGAGCAACAATCCATTGAGCTCTCCTGCGGCATCTTTGAAGAGATTGGCTATATATTACAACAAATGGGGATATGTTCTTATTTCGCCCAAGAACAGAGAGGAATTTATGGATGAAGTTTGGAAAAGAAAAACGCAATTGGAAATCAATGCACAAAAAGATCATTGAAAACCACTTGAAAAAAATGAAGGTAAAAATGCCAATCCCAAATGGCTACCATTATTGCTCCGCCCAAAGCGCCATACAAGTGAGCATCATGGGCAATTAATCCATGTCCTTTTTTGCTGAAATAATGTTCGAGTCCTAGAAAAATTATGGCTCCCACCCAAGCAGGCATAGGTATAATCATAAAGAAACCCACCTCCATATCAGGGAAGATAAGCATAAAGGCCATCATCACGGCGCTCACAGCACCAGATGCACCTACGCTTCTGTATGCATATTGATTGCTGTGTTTCAATATTGCAGGAATACATGCAATGGCACCTCCAATGAAGTAAAGCAAAACATAAAATATTTTACCCATTAAAGGGCTCCAAGGTTGAAAATAGGGATTGGTCTGGGCAAGTATTTCTGGGTGAGTCAACACCCATTCCATCACTTGTCCAAATGAATAAAAGGTATACATGTTGAAACCCAAATGCATCCAATCGGCGTGAACAAAGGTGTGACCAAATATTCTGTCCCATTCGTTGTTGTATTTAACAACATAAGGATGTAAAGCCAATCGATTGAAAAGTGCGCTGTTCTCCCAAGCCAAATAAGACACAATAACCGTTATGCCTATAATAATGAATGTAATGGGAGTAATCATGATTAACTGCTATGATCGGCAACAATTTGCCATTGGCCATTGATTTGTTTCCAAAGAAGCGAAAATCTTCCGGAAATAATGGTGTCTGGATACATTAAACTCCATTGCCCATCTACCCATGCAGCATCACTTGATATGATATCAAAATGAAGGTCTTTGAAATCAAGCGACCCCATTTTCTCCGGCATATAGTTTTTCTGATATCGCTTTAAAGTAGCTTGCCACCCCCTAGTAACACCCGACTTTCCCATAAACCGTAATGAATCATTGTGCCAATATGGTTCCATGAATCCTTCAAGGCTTTTGTTGTTCCATGCCTCTGCTTGTTTGTTCATGATTTGCTGAATGGCCAATTTTGGATCAGCAGATGTTGAGCAACCAACCAGCGTCAAGATGCATAAGAAAGAAAATGTGTGAATCGTTGATTTACACATTGAATCTAAAGTGCATGATATCGCCATCTTGAACAATATATTCCTTGCCTTCCACACCCATTTTACCGGCCTCTTTTAAAGCGGCTTCAGATTTGAATTGAATATAGTCGTTGTATTTTATAACCTCAGCGCGAATGAAACCTTTTTCAAAGTCCGTGTGAATAACACCTGCTGCTTGAGGCGCAGTATCACCTTTGTGAATGGTCCAAGCTCTCACCTCTTTGACACCTGCTGTAAAGTAGGTTTGTAAATTCAACAGGTGGTAAGCTGATTTGATGAGTTTGGAAACACCAGGTTCTTCTAGACCAAGATCTTGAAGGAACATCTGACGCTCTTCAAAAGTTTCCAATGAGGCGATATCCGCTTCGATGGCCGCACCGATGACAATCACTTGTGCGTTCTCTTCTTTGACAGCTTCTTTAACCCTTTCCACAAGGGCATTACCCGACTTTACAGAAGCCTCGTCTACATTACAAACATACATAACGGGCTTTGACGTGAGCAATTGCAAATCATTCATCCAGCGAACTTCCTCTTCATTTTGAGGTACCACTACCCTTGCGCTTTTACCTTGTTCTAAATTTTCCTTGATTTGGGTATAAAAATCAAAAAGTTTTTTGGCTTCTTTGTCACCTGTTTTTGCCGCTTTGGCAGTTTTCTGGTAGCGAGCATCAACACTTTCCAAATCTTTTAATTGAAGCTCAATGTCAATGATTTCTTTGTCTCGAACGGGATCTACGCTCCCGTCTACGTGCACCACGTTGGGGTCATCAAAACATCTCAGCACATGAATGATGGCGTCGGTTTCTCTGATGTTGGATAAAAATTTATTGCCCAGTCCTTCGCCTTTGCTGGCACCTTTTACCAAACCTGCTATATCCACAATTTCAATGGTCGTTGGGACAACACGCTCTGGATTTATCAATTCTGACAATGCTGTCAAGCGCTCGTCTGGCACGGTGATCGTTCCCACGTTGGGTTCTATGGTGCAAAAAGGAAAATTGGCCGCTTGTGCTTTGGCATTGGACAAGCAATTAAACAAAGTTGACTTTCCCACATTCGGAAGTCCTACGATTCCACATTTTAATGACATAAGAAAAATTTGAGTCGCAAATGTACGATTGCGCTCGCTGTTTTATACATTTGTAAAAACAAAATAAAAATGGGACATCACGAAGAACATCACGGCCATCATGAGGCTGAGCAAAATGAGATTGGCGGTCCAGTAACCTTGGCGGTTATGCTATTTGCCATTGCTGTTGTAGTTATTTACTTTATGATTGAATGGTCTGATCGTTGATCAAATGAATAGTTAAGAAAAAAGCGCCTTTCGGCGCTTTTTTTATTCCTGATATCTTACTCGTCAAATCCTTTCGGCTTTTTGATGGTAAAAACCCTTGAGATATTAAAACCAAATTGAATGTCTCCTTTGTTCCAATTTCCTGTTGTTTCTGAAATGAATCCTTTTTCGTTCATGGAACTACTATTGGTAAGATGCAATTGAAACACGTGTCCTCCTGTTTCAATATCCACGCCCAAACTCAAGCTGTTGTTGACTTCAGCACCAATGTTCTTTGTAATTAAGCTGAAATATTCTGCATTGAAAGTCAGTCTTCTTGTTAGTTTGTAGCGACCTCCATAACCCAATGCAAAAAGATCATGTGCGATTGCCGATGTTTCAACCAAATTACGATGAATATGCGTTGGGGAAAGTTGAATGGATAAATTCTCATTCATTTTTCTGGCCAACAACAATTGGTTGCAGAAGTACAATCGTGATGTGAAAAAATTCTCTCTATTGAGATCCGCCCATTCAGTTCCTCTCATCACAGTTGATCCAAAGTAGGACAATGAAAAAGGCATAGTACCAGGTCCGGATTCCACTTGTTTTAAAATTCTGATTTTGGTAAAAGCATCTACTTCTTCATTTACATTGGAACGACCAATTCCAACCATTACCCTATTTGTGATACCGTATTCAAATCCCAAACGCATACTGGCTAGATCCAAACCAAACAATTTGTGTATGCCCGTGTTAAATGTGCCAAATCGGTGACTTACCCTAAAGTCCATCACACCGCCAGCAACATTCTCAATGGATTGTCCGTTGATCACGCGTGTTGATTTGAAAGTAGCGGTGGAATAAACAATAGGATCTTCATCCCCCAGAAGGGAAAGAAGGTCTGTGGTATCAGATTGGGCAAAAGCAAAATGACCTTGAGTGCATATCAAGGTCATCAAGAACGCGATTTTTTTTATCATTTTATTTTTTGAATTCAGTCAATTCTGCTTTGGCTGTGACCTCAATAGACTCGGCAATATTGTTCTTTAAATTGGCTTCAATTTTTATATTGTGATCGGCACATTTGACATTGAATTTGGTTTCAGCATTGACCTTTCCTCCTGCTACTTTGAATGTAACTTCGGAAGAATAAGCTTTGCTTACTCCATGAATGTCAAGATTTCCAGAAATTTTAGTTTTATAAACACCATCCTTTTTGATGTTCACTGCAGCAACATTTTCTATTTTACCTTTGAAAGTAGCTTTGGGAAACTTAGCACTTTCTACATAGTTTTCGTTGTAATGTTCTTCCATCAAAGCTTTTTCAAATTTGAAATTGGTTTGAAGAGCTGAAACTTGAATATCCCCTGTTGCCCAATCAATCACATAACTGACGTTATTGTTATTGGCTTTGATGTCTTCCATATTGGTTTTTGAATAGAATCCGAGGAAACCGGTTCTTGTTGCATACTTTTGAGCAAATGCAGATGTTGTTATCAATAACAACGATGCGAAGATTATACTTTTCATTTTATTTTTTTTTTAGGCTATTTCAACTATTGTACCAAAACGGCTTGATTGAGTTGAAGGTTCCCGCCCAACAAATCATCCGCCAAAAAACCGGCACAAAGGCCTCTGATGATAATGTTTTGACCCACTTGAATATTGGAGGAGTTTTCTAGAAAAGAGACTGAAACAACACCCATGTCATCTGAACCAGTTGCCAAAACACATTTTGTCCCGGTAGAATCTTGAGAGAAAGATTCAACTGCGCCAGAAATCTCAAGATTCTTGTTGAGGTATTTCTTGGCAGATTCTTCAGGATTGTTTTTAAATTCTTGGTAAATCGATGGAGCGTCAGTAGTGGCGAAAACTTCTTCAGAAGCCGCTGATTTTGCGGGCTTATTCCATAAGTATAAACCGTAAACCATTGCTCCTGCAAAAAAAATGATAAGAATGACCAATGCTTTTTTCATCTCACAAAACTAAGGGATAACGAGGTTAAAACATTAGATTTGTACAGTAATATAAAAGAAATGAAAAAGATCAGTTTTGTGTTCGTGATGACTTTATTGTCCATGCATATTTTAGCTCAAGATACCTTGCGTGTATGTTTTTTGGGCAACAGTTACACCGCTGTCAATAATCTTCCATCTTTGGTGCAACAGTGCGCAGCTTCCGCTGGGAAAGTTGTGGTGACAGCGAGCAATACACCAGGAGGTTACACATTTGCTCAGCACGTTACCAATGCCAGTTCAATGGCATTGATACAACAGGGAGGCTGGGATTATGTTGTTTTACAAGAGCAAAGCCAGACGCCAAGTTTTCCAATAAGTCAGGTAGAGGCGCAATGTTTTCCATATGCTGCGCAATTGAATGACAGTATTGAGAAATACTCTCGGTGTGGTGAAACCATTTTTTACCAAACTTGGGGAAGGCAAAATGGTGACGCTTCCAATTGTCCCAATTGGCCGCCTGTATGCACATACGAGGGGATGGACAGTTTGCTTCGATTGCGGTATCAAATGATGGCGGATGATAACAATGCTGTGGTTAGTGCAGTTGGTGCTTGCTGGAGATATATCAGAGAAAACTACCCCAACAACAATTTGTATAGTTCAGATGGCTCGCACCCATCACTGTTTGGAAGCTATGTTGGTGCGTTGTGTTTTTATGCAACATTGTTTCAAGAATCTCCTGATGCTGTTATTTATACTGCAGGTTTAACATCAGCAGAAGTTGCCATTGCGAAAGAAGCGGTGAATAACATTGTCGTTGGAGATTGGGCAGAATGGAATATTGGGGCCTATGCATTTGAAGTCAACACTGTTTTAGATACTGTAGGTTTTTCTATTGTGGTGGAATCGGATTGCGTTAATTGTGATACCATTTATTGGTATGTAGGAGAAGGAACTGTGTATGATGTTTCATCGTTTACTCATACTTATGCTCAACCCGGTTTATATGGAATTACGATGGTTGCCTATCAATGCGGTGAATATGATTCTCAGTATTGGGAGGCGTACATTGAGAACCCAACGGCAATCAAAGAGCAGCAGCAATTGGTTACCATGGATCGCATTGCACACGACAGTGTGCGAATTCAACTTAAAGGACAAAATAAATTGGACTTGGCATTGTTTCAAAGCAATGGGCAACTGCTGAAATTGTATACCATTCAGGGAGAAAATAATATCATTTCATTGCCCCGATTATTATCCGGTTTATACATTTTAAAAAGCACGAATGATGAGCAAGTGGCAACATTCAAATTCAATTATTAACGGTGACGCGTAGATAAATTAACAAAAATAAAATTTAGAACCATTTAGATAAGGCGTAGATTTGCGCCGATTGACTCTCCCTCAAGGGGATTTTCATAGGTTTAAGAGTCTTTAGTTAAGGTAAAGCAGAACCCGGAAACGTCCGGGTTTTGTTTTGTATAAATATGACGAAAGAAAAAAGAATGGTTGCCTATGCATTTGATTTTTTTTCAAATTGCCTTATTTCTGGGCCTTTCTGTACAGCCAGAAGGAAATCATCGAGAATAGAAGATTGGGTATCCACACTGCTAAAATCACATGTATTCCCACTTTCATTGCTGCAACAGCAGCTACTTTGCTGATGAATACATAGATAAAACCAATCACTACAGCCAATAGAAGGTGAACACCAGTTCCACCTCTGATTTTCCTTGAGGCAATGGTAACAGCAATGAAAGTGAGAATAAGTATGGCAAAAGCGTTAGATGTTCTTGTGTGAAACTCTACTTCAAACTCAGCTACCCTTCCCGATCCGCTTAACCTTTGGTCGTCGATGAATTGGAGCAACTCTGGTGAAGTCATGGTGCTCATGATCTCTGCACGTAGCGCAAAATCCTCAATTGTCATGGGCAGTATGGTGTCCAACTTGTTTTTAAAGACCACAGACTCATTTCCATTGTTATCCCATTCGCGAATTAATGGCCGTTCCAAGCTCCATTGTGTTGAATTGGGTTGAGTGCTGGCACCTAGGGCCGTAATCTTTTGCGTTAGTTTACCATTCTCCCATTTTTCCAGTGCAAACTGCGATCCACTGCTTTTTTCTGCATTGACCCTGTAGAAATAAGCAATAATGCCGGGCTCAACTTCACGGTGGAGGTTGGTTTCGCTAACGGTCAAAGCTTTTTTTATAAAGGCCAATTCAAAATCATAGCGTGTTCTATTGGCCCATGGAACGATGAAGTGACTGAGCAACAAGGAAACTATTACCATCGCAGATGCAGCCATCAGAAAGGGTTTCAACAATCTGTTGTATGATATACCACCGCACAATACAGCAATTATTTCACTCTGTTGGGCCATTTTACTGGTAAACCATATGACCGTTAAAAAGATGATAAAGGAAGATAGTAGGTTACCGAAATAAAAACAAAAGTTTACGTAGTAATAAATGACAATTTGCCAAAATGTTGCTTTTGACTGAAGGAAGTCATCGATATTCTCTGATACATCAAAGATTACAGCGATAATGACAAATGCCAAAATCATGAACAAAAATGTGCTCATGAATTTTTTAATGACAAATTTGTCTAAAGTACTGATCACAGGCGCTGCATCAATTGGGGAATAATTTTTTCTTTCCAGTCACGAAATGTACCATCAAGAATTTTTTCGCGGGCCATTTTGACCAAACGCAAATAGAAATTCAAATTGTGTACTGTGGCAATTTGTAGCGCCAATATTTCATCAGCAATAAAAAGATGTCTGACGTAAGCTTTGGTATAAAATGAATCGACATAGCTTTCACCTGATTCATCCAATAGTGAGAAATCTCGATCCCACTTTTTGTTTCGCATATTAAGAATACCGTTCCAGGTGAACAATTGACCATTGCGTGCATTTCTTGTTGGCATGACACAATCAAACATATCCACACCCAGTGCGATACTTTCTAAAATATTAGCAGGTGTTCCCACCCCCATGAGGTATCTGGGTTTGTCATGAGGAAGAATTTCGCAAACTTCCTCTGTCATTCTGTACATATCTTCGTGGGGTTCACCTACACTTAAGCCACCAATGGCATTCCCCTCTGCATTTTTGTTGGCTACATACTCAGCACTCTCTTTGCGCAAATCAGAAAATGTTGATCCTTGAACAATGGGGAATAAACTCTGGTGATAGCCGTATAAAGGCTCTGTTTCTTGAATACGGCTAAAGCACCTGTCTAGCCATTGGTTGGTGATGCGTAAACTGTTTTTGGCGTAAGCATAATCGCAGGGATAAGGTGGACATTCATCAAAGGCCATAATAATATTAGCACCTATGATTCTTTGAATATCCATGACTCTTTCAGGAGTGAAAGTATGCCTAGAGCCATCGATGTGCGATTGGAAAACCACACCTTCTTCTTTGATTTTTCGATTACCAGATAAGCTGTACACCTGATACCCTCCACTATCCGTTAGAATAGGACGATCCCATCCATTGAAACGGTGCAGACCACCAGCGGCTTGCATGATTTCTAGTCCTGGACGCAAATACAGGTGATAGGTATTTCCTAAAATGATTTCTGCTTTGACATCATTTTTCAGATCTTGCTGTGAAATGGCTTTTACTGTACCCGCAGTTCCCACAGGCATAAATATGGGAGTTTCAATAACCCCATGATCTGTGGTAATCTTCCCCGCACGCGCTTTTGACTGCGCATCTTTTCCTTGTAATTCAAAAGTCAAACCCATGTTACAAAACTAATCAAAACTAGTGGGATGAAAAGCGATGATTGATGGATTACCTTTGCAACATGACTGAGATTAAACATAGAGCGGGATTTGTCAATATTATTGGATTGCCCAATGCGGGAAAATCTACTTTGATGAATGCCCTGTTGGGACAGAAATTGAGCATTGTTACAGCCAAAGCCCAGACTACACGTCACCGGATTATGGGTATTTTAAATGGTGATGATTACCAGATTGTTTATAGTGATACACCAGGTGTTTTGGACCCAAAATACAAATTGCATGAAGGAATGATGAAGGCAGTAGGTTCTGCGCTTTCCGATGCGGATTTGATTTTGATGGTCATTGACGCCCATGATAAAACCCCTTTCCATGCGGATACATTGAATAAAATAAAGAAAATGGAAGTTCCCATTTTTGTCGTTTTAAATAAGTTGGATTTGATTGGCAATGAAATGGCGGATGCCTTGTTTCAGTTTTGGTCGAAAGAACTGCCCAATGCCATGATTTATCCTGTTAGCGCATTGACCCATCTGTATACAAAAGAACTGTTAACAAAAATCGTTGCCACACTGCCGCCAGGTCCGCCCTACTTTCCAAAAGATGAATTGTCAGATAGGACATTGCGATTCTTTTGCAGCGAAATAATTCGCGAAAAGATTTTAAAATACTACAACAAGGAAATCCCCTATTCTTGTGAGGTTCAAATAGAATCATTCAAAGAAGAGGAAAATGTCACCAAAATAAGGGCAATTATTTTAACAGAAAGAGAATCCCAAAAGGCCATCATTATTGGACATCAGGGCAGTGCTATCAAAAGAATGGCCACCTCTGCAAGAAAGGAGATGGAGGCATTTTTGGGCCGTAAAGTTTTCATGGAGACCTTTATTAAGGTTGACCCTGATTGGCGTAACAATGTTAATCGATTGAAGTCAATGGGCTATTGGGATTAAATTATGGTGAGCTTTCCTAATTGTAAAATCAATTTGGGTTTGTTTGTAACCCATAAGAGGGTTGATGGTTATCATCATTTGGAATCCATTTTCCTTCCGGTTCCATTTACGGATGCTTTGGAAATCATTCCCAATGGCACCAGTGAATGCCGTATCATCACCTACAATAGCTCCCTTTCAATACCCATGGAAGAACATTCCTGTTACCATGCTTGGGCCTTGTTGCACCGCGAGTTTGGTATTGCTGGCGTCGACATTTACCTGATAAAACACATCCCTAGCGGAGCTGGCCTCGGTGGTGGTTCCTCTGATGCCGCATTTACTCTACAAATGTTGAATCAATTGTTTGCCTTGGAATTGACGCAACAACAATTGGTAAAGTACTGTGCTGAATTGGGAAGTGATCAAGCCTTTTTTATTTACAATCAGCCTTGCTACTTGAGTGGAAGCGGTCCCGAAATTTTTCCCATTTCATTTCAGCAGGATTTTAGAATAGAGCTCTCTTTTCCTTCTGTTCACATTTCCACCAAAGAAGCCTATTCGCAATTGGTCCCGCGAGCCATGGATTTTGATTTGCTTCAACTGCAGCAATTTCCCAAAGAGGAATGGAAAAATTTTCTCAAGAATGATTTTCAAACGGGAGCCGTCATTAAATACCCGGTCATTCAAAACCACATTGATCGATTCTATGATCAAGGCGCTTTTTATGCCGCCATGAGTGGAAGTGGAAGTGCTGTTTTTGGTTTATTTGACTAACGCATCAGCATGAGCCATTCATTGAAATCATAGGAAGTTCCATCATACATTTTGATGGTGCCAATGAATAAATATTGGCCTTCTGCTGCAGGATTTCCGTTGATTTTACCGTCCCAACCTTTGTTCACACTGTTCCACTCATGGACCAAATTGCCCCATCTATTGAAGATTTTTCCGGAGAATTTCTCAACCGTAAATTCACCACAATCATAGTAAAATCCACCATTGAAATTCTCACAACTGACGCGATAAACATCGTTTTCACCATCTCCATTGGGAGAGAAAACATTGAATGAGGCCAATTCGGCGTAGTCATAAACAAACACAACAAAGGTTTTTGCATCAGTGCATCCACCAGGACCTGTCACGTTCATAACAACATTGAAATAACCCAATGAATCAAATAGATGTTGGGTTGGCAAACCTGCAGGCATTTCAGTAACCTCACCATCACCCCAAATGTATTCCACTTGACTGTTGTAGGCGCTCAAATCAAAAATAGTCAGATCCAAAGGAATGTAACCTTCTACCGTGTCATTGACCATGATGAGCGAATCAATGGCAAAGTTGGCTAAAGGAGTTTCAATGGTTCCAACAGTGCTGTTGAAGGTTTCTATGCAGCCATTGTCATCAGTTACTGTCACGTAGTAAGTTCCATTATTGAGCTCGGTTTGTGTATTTGAAGTACTGGTTTGATTTAACCATGAATATTGATAACCGGGTGTGCCGCCTGAGATTGAAACAGACAAAGCTCCTGAAGCTAGACTATCACCACAAATATCATCCGTAACTGTAAAATTGGCCTGAATCGAAGCGGGTTGAAGAAGATTGAAATTTTGTGTTTGGGTACAACCATTGGCATCGGTTACCGTTACGGATTGTTGACCGGCAGTTAGGTTGTTTACAGAAGAACCTGATAAATTAGATTGAGACCAAACATAGGAATAATCAGGTGTTCCACCTGTTACTGTTGCAATCCCCTCACCATCATTTCCTCCATTGCAAGAAGGTTGCACGGTATTAACATTGACCACGTACGGTTGAGGTTCTGACATAATGGCATTATCTGATGCAGCACAGCCATTGGCATCTGTAACAGTCACTGAAAAATTCCCGGCAGTCAATGCATCCGCAAAATTACCTGATTCAAAATTGGACCAAAGAATGTCATAGTTTAAAGTACCACCTGTTACAACGGCTGTTGCTTGGCCATTGCTTCCACCATTGCAAAGAACGGGAACGATGTTTTGAATATCAATAACCAATGGTTGAGGTTGAGTAATATTGAATTCAAAATTAACTGCGCAACCATTGGCATCTGTGATCGTTACATTGTAAGTGCCCGCAATCAGATTTATTGCAGAATTTGAGTTGGATACATTATTAGCCCAATCAAAAGTATATTCAGGAGCTCCTCCAGTTGGGGTAAGTATGATTTCTCCATCATTGGCATTGGCACAAGAAACATTTTGAATGTCGGCAGTGGTGTTGATGACATTACCGGATGCAACCACAGTGGCAGATTGTGTTTCGATACAACCGTTGGCATCCGTCACTGTGAGGCTGTAATTTCCTGATGGGATATTGTTCAAGATGGAATCTGTATCAGCAGGGAAACCATTCCAATTATAATTAATGGGATAGATGGGATTATCAATAACCGCTTCAATACTGCCTAAACCCGCTCCTGAGCAACCAATATTGGTTACATCTAGGTTGAGACCCATCGGCAAAGGTTCAAAAATTTGAATCGTATCTGGATTGGCACAAGTTTGTCCTTGGGTGTTGATATACGATGCCGTGATGACATAAACATTGGCTTCGAGATTGTTCACGTTGGCGGAGTTGGAGAAAGAAGGTCCTCCAATTGTGTTCCAAGAATAAGTGAAATTGACATTGTTTGGACCACCTGTTGCTTGCACTTGTATAGCACCTTGCGCGCCTCCGTTACATGGATTATCATCGGTATTCAAAACATTGATGACAATGGGATTGGGTTGATTGATGACCACGGGAATGGAATCATAACACCCTGCGGCATCGGTAACCGTCAATTGATAAGTTCCGGCGGCAAGATTAGATACCGATTGCGTGATTTGTGAAGTTCCAGACCATTCATAGGTGACGTCCCCTACTTGACCATTGACAATGGCCAATGCCTGCCCATTGGATAAGCCGGGACAGGTTACCCCTTGAACGGCGGCTGTAATGTTCAGATTGTTTTCTTGGGGTACGTTAAATGATCCGGTAATGTCACAATCAGCACCTTGGTCCGTAATGGTAACCGTATACAATCCTTCCGTTAATCCGGAAGCCGTTGATTCATTAAGTCCTGGAATCTGATCCCATACATATGCGTATGGCCCGACCCCATTATCAAGATAAACAGAAATTTCACCACTGCCAACACCACAACCTGTTGCTTGAATAGAGGCCATGGTTTGTGGCATATTGATAGAAACACCAGTTAGTTGAACATGAACGGTATCTGAAAAAGTTGACCCACCACACACCGTGACGGTTGCGATATAATTGTCACTTCCAATGGTGTTGATGTTGATATCGTTTCCAGTACCTACTTGCATACCAGCACTGTTGGTCCATACTATGGGTGGTGAACCTGAAGGAGTATATTCCCAAGATTCATTGTTTGCCGTCCATGAAGTATTGTTTCTTCCTGGCACGGCAACACCTACTGTACCCGCCAAATTCTGGATACCCAAAACGGAAAAGTTTGGACTACCTCCTGGCCAAGTATTACAAGCAGGCTTTGTCCAAATGTGGGTTTGAATCAAATTAGAGGTTTCATTGATTACAATTTGAAACTTGCCTTTTGAAGAAGTGCAAGAGAACATGGGGATTTGATCAAAGGTCACTACTAATTTTCTGAAAGGAGCTGTTCCAATGGTTTGATACTTGATGTAAGGCCCCTGACCACCGGTACCCGGATGCCAATCTTGCCATGGGCCCATAATGCAATTTTTGGGTACTCCTGTTGTTGAACTAGGAATGGATGCGGCAACGTAGTTGGTAGGTTGTCCCGCAGTAAATGAAACCCAACCATTTGAACCAATGAAAAAATTGGTATAAGCGTTATTGAAATAACAAAAAGTAAATCCAATTGGAAGAGAACCAGACACGGCATCGTCTCCTAGTGTAACTCCTGTTCCACCAATTACTTCAGGAGTGAATGCAGGCATTGCAGCAACAGCATAGTTGTTAGAAGAAATAACGCCATTGACGGTAGCGCTGAGTGTTACAGGACCAGAACACTGGGAAATGTCATCTCCCGCATCAACGACTTGCCCCCAACTCATCAAAGTAGACAAGATGGAAAATCCAACCAGAATGTACTTTTTCATTTCCTATTATTTGAAAATGCTTTCAGCGTTTTCCGTGTTGATTTTTTTACCTTCAAAATAAAAAGTTTGAATACCCAATGCTATCAGTATTTTCACAGCGTATTGTTCCGAATTGTTGTCTTTTATTGTTAGTACAACATGATAGAGTTGTTCATTCTTACTATCATTCTCAACCTCCAATTTTAAATTGTCACGATAGCCATTGGCGTTGTTCATGATTGAATGCAAATTGCTCTTCTCCCCGCAATAGGTCATTTGAATCTGCGCGCCATTGGTAAATTTTTGAAGAGGTTGGCTACCAGATATTGAAAATTCACCATTGCATTGTGCGCTGCCGACAAAAGTTGCTGTAGCAAAGATGATGGAGAAGAATATTTTTTTCATGACTTTTTAGTTTTTACAATAATACAATAGACGCTTTATATGGCCAAAAGTTGTATGGTGTATTGCAACTTTCCTTTTACATTTGAAAAATGCAAAATATAAGAATCAACTGTATCCTATTGTTGGCTTTTCTGTCAACCCATATCCTGAATGCACAAACTCCATGTCAAAATGGATATGCTGGAGAGTATCCCTGCTTGAATATGGATTTGTTGTCGCACATGACCAATGCTGAAATAGGTGGTTGTGATAACACCAATGATATCTGGGGTTGGGTTTCACCGATAACCAAGAAGGAATATGCTTTGGTGGGTTGTAGCAATGGAACCGCTTTTCTCGATATTTCAAATCCTGTCCAGCCCGTGTATTTAGGATTGCTTCCTTGTCATGACACCCCCAGTTTGTGGCGTGATTTGGAAACTTTGGGGAATTATGTTTACGTTGTTAGTGAGTCGAGCAACCATGGATTGCAAGTGATGAATTTGCTTCAATTGGACAATGTCGTCAATCCTCCTGTGAATTTTTCTGCAGATGCGCATTATCCTGGCTTTGGCAATTGTCACACATTAAACATTGATCCAACCAGTCAATTGCTTTGTGCTATGGGCACCAATACATTCAATGGAGGTCCTCATATTTTGGATATTTCTAACCCATTGAATCCTGTTTTCGTAGGTGGTTATGGAGAGGCTGGTTATACCCATGATGGATTTATTACTACGTATTCAGGTCCCGATCAAAATCATCAAGGAGAGGTAATCATTGCGCTATGCAATGGTTACAACGGTTTTTTTGTTGTTAATGCAACGGATCCAAATGATGTGGTTTTATTGGACAACTACCTTTATCCAGAAACAGGATACACCCATCAGGGATGGTTTACCAAGGACAAGCGGTATTTTTTGATTAATGATGAGTTAGATGAAATGAATATTGGAAACAATACCAGAACTCATTTTTTTGATTTGAATGATTTGGATAACATCACTTACATGGGTTTCCATGAAACCAACAATACTTCCATTGATCACAATCTATATGCGGATGATCAGTTCATTTATGAGAGCAACTACCGCAGCGG
>CAMCTV010000046.1 GCA_945878635.1 Chryseobacterium gleum
ACACAGCCTTTGTCCAATTACAACGTTTTTGTGATGGATCAGAATCTGAAAAATAATTCCTACATCACATACACCAATACCAATGTAACACGAGCGGGTTCAATTTATGATGCCAATGTTTCAGCCTATAATTTTGAATTCAAGGACAAGACCAATGATTGGTCAATTTATTCCTGGGGTGCATCATCATTGCGCAGAGGGGAGCAATATTTTTCCAAGGAAAAACTGAATCAAAAGGGGTTTTCGCATGGCGCAGCGTTATCAAGATTGAGCGGAAATTTGACAGGTTCCGCCGGATACTACATGGAAAGCGATGGCTACAACCCCAATGATCTCGGCTATCTGCAGGCCAACAATTCATGGGGGCAATACATCAACCTGGCTTACCGATTGTATAAGCCATTTGGTCCTTTCAATAGGATGTGGAGTGAGTTGAATGTTGCTCGAGAAAGCCTTTATGCGCCGCGAGCATTTTCAAGTCTGGAGATTGATTGGGAGCTTGGTCTGAACACGAAGAAGTTTACCACCTACAATGTGTCCATTCACACCGAGCCAGTAAGGGCTTACAATTACTTTGAACCAAGGGTTTGGGGAATGAAGTTTCATGATTTTGCACACGTAGAAGTTGGTGGCTGGGTTTCTACCGATTACCGAAAGCAATTGGCCATTGATGTGGGTGGGCGTTATGGAATTTATGAAGATGACCAGAGGTCCATTCAGAATTTTAGGTTTTCACCACGTTACCGAATCAATGACCATTGGATGTTGATTTATGTGTACAGCCTACAACAACATTTCGGTGATATTGGTTTCGCTACTTTTCATGATACAAAAGACAACACTCCTGTTTTTGGTCAGCGCGATGCCATTTCACACACCAACGTGCTGACGGCAACTTATGCTGTTAATCCATTGATGTCGTTCAATTGTAGGGTCCGACATTACTGGGGATATTCGCGTTACCATCAGTTTTACGAGTTGGATAGCAACGGTGAATTATCGTCGACCAATTATGTCGGGTGGCAGGATGGTGCAACTTCTTCTCGCGCCAACCGAAACTTTAATTCCTTCACGGTTGATTTTTTCTATAAGTGGAACTTTACACCGGGCAGTGAATTGAACTTTGCATGGAAATGGAGTCAAATTGATGAGGTTTCTGAAATTCCGAGTGATTTGCTTCAGGACTTCAAGACAACAGCAGAGATACCCATCAGCGGAAGTGTCAGTTTTAGGCTGGTTTACTTTTTAGATTACCGTATTTTGACCAAGAATCGGGGAGAGGCCATTTCGAAATTTATGTAGACGAGCAACCATTTTGGAGAAAAATGCGTTGTATATTTAGTTGGACGTTTTACAACGGTTGACATGAAAGAAAAGATGGAGGATATCATCCGAGGTTGTTGTGCAAGGGAGCGCTGGGCACAGGAGCGCTTGTACAAACAATATTCAGGTCTACTCTTTGCCATTTGTTTGCGGTATGCCAAGAACAAAATGGACGCGCAAGATGTCTTACAAGAAGTTTTTGTCAAAATTTACAATCATATTCATACTTATCATTTTGATGGGAGTTTTGAAGGTTGGTTGAGAAGAATTGCAGTGAATACTTCCATTACATTTTACCGCAAGGCCATCAAAAAACACTTGGAGAAAGATATTGACGAAGGTGTTTTTGAATTGGCCAATGAACACGATGCTTGGAGTCAAGAGTTTTCAATGGAAGAGATGCATACATGCATACAGCAACTGCCTCATGGATACAAGACTATATTTAATTTGTATGTGATTGAGGGTTACAAGCACAAGGAAATTGCAGAGATGTTGAGCATTGACATCAATACTTCAAAGTCACAATTGTCTAGAGCAAAGGTGCATATTCAAAATGAGTTACAAAAGATGAATAAAATAATGATCCTATGAGCGAAGGAAAATGGAATCATCCCATGTTTGAACAAATAAGAAATGCTGAGGTGCAGGCACCTGAGCACATCATGCATGCGGCAATCAAGAAGAGCAATAGAAACGGTTTTTTCTATTTTCAATGGCATTCATTCAATGTTTGGTACCTAGCATTGGGACTTAGTTCTTTGTTGGCACTGTTGTTTTTCAACGGCAATAATGCACAGAATGGTCAATTCAGCTTTGAAGTAAAGGAAACAAGTACAATTGGAAAACCCGCCACATCTCCAATTGATCAGAAAATGAAAGGGAGAACCGAGATTCAAGTGAACAATCCGACAGTCATTGCTTCCAAGAAGAAAACAACAATTGCTAGTAAGTCAAGCAATGCTAATGAACGGACTGAAGCAACCAATGAAGAAACCACAGCACAACGGAATGTTCAAGAACCTTTGAACACCTTATCCGATACTGAAGTCAATACAAATGCATCTGTTGCAACGAGTCAAGAATTGCAACAAGAGCTGAATAAAGCGGAGCCTCTGCCTATCAAGCGTGAAATGCCAAAGAAAGGTCGTTCACTTCGTGTCAAAATTGGCGAGAACGCAAAGCCATAGACCATTGAAAACAATCCTGATGGTTTTAGGGTTGCTCATTTTTTCCAATGAGCTGTTGTCTTTTGTAACCACCAGTGATACGCTGATTTTAGATGGTCAGGTCATTTATTTGGAGCAAGATACACTTTCCGATTCAGATATACGGGACCATGCATTCGAATCAGATTATCGGAGGATTAGAAAAAAGGGAATTTGGGGGTTGGAGGCCAATGTAGGTGCATCAACCATGTCCAATCAGAATTACGCTAATACCACAGGAGAATCTTCATTGTACAGTTTGAGTCCTGATTTTCGAAAGAGGGCATGGGGAAGAGGTGGGTCAATGATGACCTACTATCATTTTCACGATCACTTGGCATTGCGCACAGGAATAGAGTACAATCAAATTCAATGGAGGTCAATGCATCTGGAGGACACCAATGAATGGAATACACTGGATATTTTTGAGACGTCTTTTAATACAACAGGATTGCAAGCCTTTTACAGGGTGTTGGTGGATACAAGTCTTGGGCTGTATGAGTTGGATACCCTTACCGTTCAACCTGATTTAAACAACCATAAATTTCAATTGATTACCATTCCTGTAATGGCGGCTTTTCATTTGAGTTCGCCCAGTAAGCGATACAGAACGCCCAATGTTGTGATGCTGGAAATGGGGGCGGTATACGGTTATGGGAAGGTTCAAGCGCCTGCCATTACAGCCTTAACCACTGGGTATGAATTGGTGACGATTCCTCAGGTGAGCAGTATTTGGAACAACTGGAGTATGCGCTCTGCCATAACATGGAAACGGATGCTGAGCAAGAAGGGGCAAAATGCTTTTTTCTTTGTTTCTAGAGTTCAAATGGACTGGCCGCCAAGCTCCTTTAATCAGCTTGGATGGTCCTGGAAATTGCCCAGTTCATATTTAACATTTGGAATTTTATGGGAGCGAGGTAAATCATTACATTCGCTTAACAATTAAACCTATTTCCATGAAGGCAATTTCAATGACAGGTTGTTTTCTAATAATCGCAATGTTTTCCATTGCACAGACTTTTCACTGTGGATTTGAAAATTATCTCTCATTGCCCAATGGGTTAGGTGAATGGTACCGCATAAGCGGAGTTTCCAACCCATCTTCAAATGGACAAGCCACACCTGATTATTTTCACATTATGGGAAGTGCTTCCTGTGATTTGCCTGAAACCCCTTATGCCATGATACAGCCAAAGGAAGGTCAAGGTTTAATGGGTATTGAGGTTTCTGGATTAATGGAAGCATCACAAAGAGAATACCTGACCATTGTTTTGGATCAGCCACTGCACGTTGGAAAGAATTATGAGTTTAAAATTTCTTGGTCCAATGGAAAGCTTACGCCCATTTCCAATTCAGGTTTGGCCATCAATGGAATGGGTTTCTTATTTACAGAGCAAATACCAGTTCAATCAGGTTCTTTCCCTCTTGGCAATGAACCGCAGTTTACTTTTTCTAGACCTATTTTTTCCGAGTCTTGGGTAGAGGCCAAAATACAATTCAGAGCAGACGTTGCAGCTAAATTTGTAACCATTGGTCTATTTGGTAGCAATGGCGGTAGGGCATTGAAAACATCTGCCAAAGCCGGTCAGAAAGTGGCTTATTATTTCTTTGATGATGCTCGCATAGAACCGCTTGCAGACTCATTGGATTTTTTAGAGCCTAAGATATTTGATGGTATGATCAATCCCATAGAGGCAGTTGGCAAGGATGAGGTGTTTGTCCCCAATTCTTTTTCACCCAACGATGATGGTTTAAATGATGTCTTCTTGTCCAACCCATATGAGATTGATGGTTGGAATTTATCGGTATTCAATCGTTGGGGAAGTCAAGTCTTTCAATCCAAGTCTGCCTTGGAAGGATGGGATGGAAAGTTCAATGGGAAGAACGTCGATATGGGTTCGTACTATTGGACGCTCATTTACAAGAATGAAAGTGGTCGTCGTTCTGAGCGACAAGGTTTTGTCAACGTGTTGCGTTAGTGCTTACTTTTGTGCGGTGAACATTTGGCACAAAATCCCATTAAATCAAGTATTGCCTTCGGCCAAAACCGTTGAAGCTTCCAAAGAGAAATGGGCTGCTTTGATGGAACGAAAAAAATTTACTTCCAATCAAAGAGATGAATTGTCTAGAGCTTTGAAGAGGCAGTATCGCTCCATGGAATGTCACATAGAGGTTGAAAAGAACATTTTATTGCTGAATGACAGCAAGACCTTCACTGTTACTACTGGACAACAGATAGTAACGGCCTTGGGTCCTTGGATGGTGTTGTATAAGGTTGCAACGGCAATAAAATTGTCCAAAGATTTAACAGGTCAATTCCCGAGTTATCATTTTGTTCCCATTTTTTGGATGGCCACAGAGGATCACGATTGGATGGAAATTGCTGAGATCAAAAAAGGTGATGAACATTTGAAGTGGGATAATCCAACGGGTGGTGCAGTAGGAAGGTTGTCTTGTGATACAACGTTGGATGCTATTGAACGTTGGAATGCAATGCATCCTGAATGGTTGGTCAGTGATATCGTGATGAAAGCCTACCAAGATCATGCGACTTTAGGGGATGCAACAAGATGGTTGGTTAATCAGATCTTTGGTCATCAAGGATTGGTAGTAGTGGATGGTGATGATGCAGATCAAAAGGCCATGGTTTCAGAACTATTCACCGCTGAACTTAATGAGCAAAAGCTATTTCACATAGCGCAATCGCACAACTGCGTTCATGGTGAAATTGAAATCAAGCCTTACAATGTATTTCAATTGGCGCCAGGCAAGCGATTGCGTGTGCAAAATGAAATTGAGGCACAAACCCTGTTGGCCCAAAATGACTTAGCATCTTGCAGCCCCAATGTGGCTTTGCGTATTTTTTATCAAGAATCTATCTTGCCCAATTTGGCCTACATCGGAGGACCATCCGAGCAAAAATACTGGAATCAAGTTGCTCCATTTTTTGCAGATCTCAATATTCCTCAGCCCTTGTTTATTTTAAGAGAGAGGGGAGTGGTGGTGCCGGAGAAATGGTGCAGAAAATGGGAATCATTGGGGTGGAACAAAGATCAAATGCTTCATCCAAAGGAATGTTTTGAATTGGATTTGAAAATCAAATATGGTTCCACCGAGCCTTTGAGAGAGTTGAAAAGTTCAATTCTTTCAGCTTATGCCTCGCATTATGAAAGGATAGAATCGGAAGATGCTACCTTGCTCAACGCAGCCAAAGGAGATTGTGTGAAGAGCATTCATATGGTAGAACAGTTGGAGAAAAAGATTCAACGCGCGCGTAAGCGAAAGGAGGAAGAAACATTGCAATTCGTGGAACGATGGGCCTTGCAAGTAACCCCCAAGAATCATCTGGCGGAACGATGGGATTTTTGGATTTTTGAATGGCAAAAAAATAAGCATATCGTAGATATGCTTATTGATCAAATGGATTGGGAAGACCCAAGTTTTAAAGTGTGGTCCTATTAATGAGGGTTGTTTTCTATGCCAAATTGAAAGCCTAGTCTTTTACCCGTCGCAGCGCTTATTCCATGATTCATGTTTTGAATGTCATCAACGGTTAATTGTTGGATTGTTTCGTAAGGTGGAATGAATAAATCAAAGTTCAATGTATACAAAATACTGCTGTCAACAATGCTCTTCAAAGCCGTGTAATCCATCGTAGCGTTGATCATGTCTTGGTACAGAAAACCCAACTGGCGCTTGCCCTGTACCATGAAGTGTTTTTCTTTGTTGATGAAAATACGACCAATCAAATAACCCAAATCTTGTTCTCTGTTGTATTTGAATGAATCTGAAAGGAAGTTGTATATGTTGATGACACCTACATAACTATTGGCTTCGTCATTTTGAAAATAACTGCTTTTCCAAAGGGGATGCGTTTTGTCAAACTGAAAAACATTGGTGTGCATTTGAAAAACCAAGACGTCACCGGCTACTTTGATTTCGGCTTGAAGGTCTCCTTTGTTTTTGTAATAAAATTCAACGCGTTGGTCAGCATTTCCAAATTTTAATTTGATGTCTTCAATGGTCTCTTGCAGCGCTTTCTTCAACTCTTTGAATATATCCGTTGTTAATTGATTTACGTCTTGCTTTAAAACGCTTTTTTCTTTGATCAACTGAAGGATGGTTTCTTGTGTATTCATTGGAATTAGAATTAATATGCAATGGCAAATAGGACGCGTCCTGTGCTGGGTTGTCCGGTTACCATGCATTTTCCGGGCTCTTCCTTTTGGTCCAATGGAATGCAACGGATGGTGGCCTTGGTTTCTGTTTTAATTTTCTGTTCGGTTTCTGGAGTGCCATCCCAATGTGCGGAAATGAATCCTCCTTTTTCTTCTAATACAGTTTTGAATTCATCATAGGAATTTACCTCTGTGATGTTGTTGTCTCTGAAGCTAAGGCACTCTGAAAGCATGGTAGCTTGAATGTTCTCCAGTAAATCATGAATGTGATCAGCAGCACCATCAATAGATATGGACATTTTTTCACCACTGTCTCTTCTTGCTACCTCAATTGTTCCGTTTTCCAAATCACGCTGTCCAACGGCAATCCGAACTGGTACACCTTTCAATTCATATTCAGCAAATTTCCATCCGCTGCGCTTGGTGTCATCATCGTCAAATTTTACTGTATAGCCTTTGGCTTTTAAAGCATCAATGGTAGGTTTCATTTGATCATAGATTCCTGCAATTTGTTCAACACCTTTGTAAATCGGAACGACAACTACATGAATAGGCGCCAGTCTTGGAGGCAGCCTTAATCCTTTGTCATCACTGTGCGTCATGATTAAAGCACCCATCAAACGGGTGGATACACCCCATGAAGTAGCCCATACATAATCCTGCACGCCTTCCTTGTTTACAAATTTCACATCAAATGCTTTTGCAAAATTTTGTCCTAGGAAATGCGAAGTTCCAGCTTGCAGCGCTTTCCCGTCTTGCATCAATGCTTCTATGCACATGGTGTCCACCGCTCCAGCAAATCGCTCATTGGCGGTTTTACGCCCCTTAATGACCGGCATGGCCATCCAATTTTCTGCAAAGTCTGCGTAAACATCCAACATCTTTTCCGTTTCTTCTATCGCTTCTTGTGCGGTTGAATGCGCTGTGTGGCCTTCTTGCCAGAGGAATTCAGCAGTTCTTAGAAATAGGCGTGTGCGCATTTCCCAACGAACTACATTGGCCCATTGGTTGATTAAAATAGGAAGGTCACGATAACTTTGAATCCATCCGCGATAGGTATTCCAAATAATGGTTTCACTTGTTGGACGGATGATTAACTCTTCATCCAATTTGGCTTTTGGGTCAACTACAACAACGCCGTCTTCGGTCTTCAAACGGTAATGGGTAACCACTGCGCACTCCTTGGCAAAACCCTCTACGTGTGCTGCTTCTTTGCTCAAGTAAGACTTGGGAATCAACAAGGGGAAATAGGCGTTTTGGTGCCCGGTTTCTTTGAACTTTTTGTCCAATGCTTCTTTCATTTTTTCCCATATCGCATATCCGTATGGTTTGATGACCATGCATCCTTTTACTTCACTGTGCTGCGCTAGATCGGCCATCACGACCAATTCATTGTACCATTTAGAATAATCCAGGGACCGGGGGGTAAGTTTCTCCGCCATTTTTAACCTTCTTTCATTTAATTGACCTCAAAAGTACACGATATTTTTCATTACTTTTGTAAGTAACCAAAGATGTGTAAAAACACGGACAAAATTGTCCTATTTTTTTGTCATCTTGCTACAAAAGTTAATATGATGATCTCCATGAAAAAAATACAATTCTTGGCTTTATTGGGTTCGATGATTGGATTTTCATCTTGTATTTCAATACAACCAGCATCGCAATCCACATCTTACGAATTTGACGAGGCCTATTGGCAGCCCGGTGAACACTTTGGTGAACCTCAAGATCTTTCCGCTCAGGATTTGAAAAGTGAGAATGGTGAAGATTATTACCGCTCAGATAGTCCAAGAAGAAACTCCTACGCTCCTGGTTTGAATGACGAAAATGAATACAACAGCATGGGAAGCATGGTGCCCATGTGGGATCCCATCATGGGATGGCGTTTGGGGTATCAGAATAACCAAACGCTATTGGGTTGGGGGCTGAACAGCACCATTGGCATCAATCCTTACGGCAGTTACACACCCTATTATTGGAACGGTTCTGGATTCAATAGTTATGGAACTTATCCTGGTTATTATTCCAATTATCCAGGGATGGTTTACTCGCCCTACCTCGGATATTCCCCATATGGTTATGGAGGTTATGGATACGGAATCAATCCTTGGGGATACGGATATAACGGCGCAGCAAGTGGTTGGAATAATCCTTACAATAACAACTATGGATGGTTCACTACAGATAACCATCCAACGACATCAGTTCCAAGGCCCAATGGCACATCAAGCATGGGCAGCACCTTTGGTCAAATCAACCGTAAACCCAAATCGATGTCCCCTAGTCATGCACAATCCCGCAAGATCATGATGGTAGAAGCGTTGGAAAACGTTTCCAGACAAGCGGTAGGAAGCGGCCCACGAAACAGCGGAGATAAATTGGAAAGGAGACAGGAAAATTTTCAGCGAGCAGGAAGAGTGCTCGAACAAGTGGGGAAAGTGGTAGTCAGTGATATCAATGGGGGAGGATTACAACCCTCCTCAGGTGGTGGAAGCCGACCAGCAGCTCCAAACCATTCTTCGGGCGGTGGAAATAGGCCTGCACCCTCCACATCGCCAGCGCGCGGCGCTGCACCAGCTTCGAAACCGAGTAGCATTTCTCCCAAGCGTCCATGAGAAGTCTGTCTGTCTTTGGTGTTTTATTCAGTTGTTTTTTTATACAACCTGTTTTGTCTCAATCTTCATTGGATGTTTTTCGATTGATTGATGACCATCCTTTTATCTCTGCCCGTTCCTATGGAATGGGAGGAGCTTATGGTGCAGTCGGTGCTGACCCCAGCGCTGCGTTTTCTAATCCTGCAGGTATGGCAGTATACCGGTCTGGAGTAATGGACTTGGGCGCTCGACTGATGCTTGATTTTCATAAGGGTAATTGGGAGGGGCAGAAACAAACCACTGGCAATGTCCAATTGCCCATTGATCATTTTACCTATGTCAGGAATTATAACTCCAAATCAAGGGATTGGCGTTACTTCAATGGTGCTTTTTCATTTGGTAATGTGGATTTTTACAAGCGAGATATTGCCATTGATTTTGAAACCAAAGGCAAAAGTTTGTTGGATGCAATGGCATTGGGTGTAAATGGTATTCATGGCGATTCATTATTGTCTTATTATCCATTTGATGCAGGTTTGGCGTGGTACACCTACGGAATTGACACCCTGCCAGGAACAGTGGATGAATTTTATGCCAATTACGGTGGCGCAAATACCAATGTCGTTCAAAAGCGAAGCATCTCTGAAATCGGAAAAAAGTGGGATTTGAATTACACTTTTTCTGCCAACTTTCGCGATCAACTTTTTATCGGTGGAACAGTTGCCCTGCGCAACATGAGTTTCGTGCAAGAAATGAGTCATCAGGAAGAGTATCCTGATCAAGGAAACGATATGAAGAGCATGATTTATGATCAAAACTTGGACATCAGTGCTTCTGCTTTTCAATTGCGTTTGGGTTTGATTTATGTGCCAGAATTGTTTCCTTGGCTTCGATTGGGAGCAGCATTCCATAGCCGATCCAATTACTTGGTCAGAGATCAATTCTCTTCATCCATGATCACTTCTTTCACCAACAATGAGTACAGCGCCACTTCCCCCATCAATGAAATAGAATACCTCATCAATACTCCGCAACGTTTTCAATTCAATTCTGCTGTCAATATAAAGGACAAAGGAATTTGGACAATGGATATTGAAACGGTGAATTTTAGTAATGGTCGAATCAGTCCTTATGAAGATGGGGGCTATGGTTATGTAACCGAAAATGCCTCGGTTAGGAATCAAGGTTACTCATCGGCCATCATCAAGTCTGGGATGGAATTTAGATTGAATGAAAATTTCAGAGCCCGCTTTGGAGGGATGTACCAAACCCGTCCTTATGATGACGCCTCTTCACGTGCAATGGGCAATGTGGGCATGGGATACAGAAGTCCCAATTTTTTCTTTGAACTTGGCGCTGGTATGCAATTTCAATCCATGGCCTATACCTTGTATGATTTGCCAGCTGACCCAATATCGGGAGCAACAGCTATGTCCAGAGCATCTGTTAACGCGCAGCAGTTTGTCCTGCAATTTTCCATCGGTTGGAGAATTTCAGAGCCTGTTGACAAGAAAGATGAATATGAGGAGTACAACATTCCTCCGCCAGTTCCCGTAGATCCTTTTTGATTAGCCAATCTGGTGGCCCATCTGATCACGTTTTACGTCCAGATAATGCGCGTTGTGGGGGTTGCGGTTGCTGGGCGAAGCAATCACGTTTTCAATATGAAATCCCATGGATTGTAATGCTTCAATTTTTGCTGGGTTATTGGTGATGATGTGAAAGGTGGTCAATTGCAGTTCTGTTAGAATTTCTTTGACCAAATCATAATCACGCGCATCCGCAGGATGGCCCAAAGCGATGTTGGCTGAAACGGTATCATGACCTTGGTCCTGCAAGGCGTATGCTTTGATCTTTTCGTTAAGCCCAATGCCACGACCTTCTTGTCTCAAATACAAAATCGCTCCTCCGTGCTCTTGGATGTATTGTTGGGCATGATGCAATTGATGTCCACAATCGCAACGCAAGGAACCCAAGGCATCACCGGTGAGACATTCGGAATGAATGCGAATGGTGGGTGTCGTTTTCCAATTGTTGTTCAATAAAACAACATGGGGATGGAAGTCATCTCCATTGGGAAAACTGATAAGGGTAAACTCCCCGAATGCAGTAGGCAGTTGTGCAGAAACTCTTTGCGTCATGCGGGCGCAAAGATAGAATCAATTAATGTTTGATGCGAATATTGTTTTGCTCTTTCACAAACACCACCACCAAAGCGGCACACAGCATAAAGATTCCGCCCAATACAATGGCGTAAATGGCGTGCCCTTCAAAAAGATATTTCACCATTGGTCCGCCAAAAATACCGTTGACAATTTGGGGTAGGGTAATGAAAAAGTTAAAGATGCCCATGTAAACCCCCATTTTTCCTGCAGGAATAGATCCTGCGAGAATGGCATAAGGCATGGCCAAAATGGAGGCCCATGCCATACCGATTCCAATCATGGGAACAATGAGCATGTTTTTATCGTGAATGAAAAAGATACTGATTAAACCAACGCCCCCGGCCAAAAGTGAGAATGCGTGTGTTCCTTTGCGACCCAATTTTGCGGCAATACTGGGCAGCATCAAAGCGTAGATAGCACTAACGCCGTTGTAAATGCCAAACAAAATGCCCACCCAGTCTCCGGCATCTTTGGCCGCTTGCTCCGCAGCCGCGCCCATGGGATGGCCATCGGCATCTACTGGAATTTGAAAGACGTGTTCTACCAAAGCAGGCGTGGTGAATACCCACATGGTGAAAAGCGCGAACCAGGTGAAAAACTGCACCAGCCCCAATTGACGCATGGTAGATGGCATATTAACAAAATCCTTAACGATTTGCCCAAATCCCAATTTCTCTTCTTCCATTTTGCCATGAATGGCTTCATATTCTTGAGGAGGATACTCACGTGTTTTCCAAATGGTGATCAAGATGGTTGTAATAAAAACCAATGCGCCGATGTAGAAAGAGTAAATGATATTGTCACCAATTCCTCCATTTGCGCCTTCATTGGACACCCCAAACCAGTTGGTTAACATCCAAGGCAGCCAGGATCCTACTACAGCCCCAATTCCGATCAAGAAGGTTTGGATGGTGAATCCGTAGGTACGCTGATGGTCGGGTAAATTGTCCGCAACAAGCGCGCGGAAAGGCTCCATGGCTACATTGATGCTGGCATCCATGAGCATCAATACCCCAGCGCCAATCATAAGTGTTGATTTGGCAGTGAACCAAGCACCGCTGTTGGGCAATAAGATCAGAGCCAGACAGCAGATCAGTGTGCCTGCTAAGAAATAGGGTTTGCGTCTGCCTAGGCGATTCCAAGTGCGATCACTGTAGTAACCAATGATGGGCTGAACAATCATTCCTGTCAATGGAGCGACCAACCAAAACCATGAAAGTTCATGAACATCGGCACCGTATTCTTGTAATATGCGAGAAGCATTTCCGTTCTGAAGGGCAAAGCCCATTTGAATACCCAAGAATCCAAAACTCATGTTCCAGATATCCCAGAATCCCAATTTTTTCATTTCCATGTGTGCAAGATAATCAAAAGTGTATTTTGTACACAATCATGAGACATTTCAAAATAGAATATCAGTCTTCCTTTTTGTATCCTTCGTAATAGTAAGATTGCTCGATGCCTTTGAAGATGATTTCCCTATTATTTACCTCTTGTGTCAAATGCTGTTGCAAGAGCGTTCTCAACTCCAAATCGTTGATGGGACTGCGTTCCATGGCTTGCAGATACAATTGCTTGTCAATGTTTTGCCAATTGACAACAACGCCCAATTGTTTCTTTAAAATCAGATCCAGCCAAATGCGCATGCTTCTTCCATTGCCTTCTAAAAAAGGATGGGCAATATTCAATTCCACATATTTTTGAATGATGGCATCAAAATTTTCCTCTGCCATGTTTTCTATTTTATGCAAAGCCTCGGCCAAGTAAAGCGCCGTTGCAAATCGGAATCCTCCTTTGGATATATTTTGTGTTCTAATGATGCCAGCGAACGGGTATAGCCCTTCGAACAAGTAATGGTGTATGGTCATTAGGCCAGCGGCAGTGCCAATTTCTATTTTGTCAATTTGACCACTTTCAAATAAGTGAAATGCTTTTTCAATGCTTTGCTGATCGATGTTTTTCATTTTCACAACTTTGAAAAAAGAAATTTACTTTCAATGGCTCTCATCTGCAATGGCGGTGAGTTGCAACAAATGCTGCTCCACTTGATATTGATTGAAATTATCCCAATGCGGTGCGGCTTCTGCACGATGTCCCAAAAGAGAATCCATGATTTGGTTTTGGTCTTGGTACTGGTGATGCAAGTTCTCAAGAATCCCAAAGAAAAACGCATCTAATTTTTGATCGCCGCTCGCTTTTGATGTCAAATGATTCAATCGGAAAATTTCCAATAATTCTTTTTGTTCTTCAACTGAGATGGTGGTTTGGTGACCATCTTTTAAAGCACGAAAAACAATGTTGTTCCAGGTGATGTTGTCTGTGCACCAGGGAACAGCATCAAATTGGAGTGCATGTTCGCTGATAAGGACAATAGCATGTAATACAGCTGCTAGGTGGCTAGCGGGGAATTCATCAAAGCTGCGGAACTCAAATCCACTTTGGTAGAGTTTCTCCCGATTGAAGTCCAAACCTAGGTCGGTCAGCAACTCATAAGATAGGGCGTTCTCAATTTGATCGCGCCACCAGATGTTGTCTTCTTTGTCAAATTTTAATATCTTTCGAAAATCCTCAACAGGGTAGGTGAGGATTTTTCCCTTGGCCATGCTTTCGTGATAAGTGCCCACTCCGGTGTATCGAGACATGGCGTTGCGCATGGACCCACAAGCAAATTGGTCTTGCAATCCATGTTTTTTGCTGATCACACCCATGATATCGGGACTGCCCAGGGTGCTGATGAAGAGCGGCTCAAACCACTGCAATAAATAAATGGCATTGCCGTGCACCTTGTCAAATTGCCCATGGTCCACAATGCGGCTGTCCGATGTGAGGGTAGGCAGGGTAAAGTGAAAGTGAAACGTTCCGTTGTTAAACAAGACCAAATTCTTTTGGTTGGTCATGAACATGTTGATGCCCACATTGTAATCCGTGAAATGCAAGTGACCGGGAATAACTTTGGACTCATTCAATTTATCCAAGAAAACTTTTTTGGTGGCTTGCAATTCACGAACGGTGTCTTCAACTGTGCGGTTCTCGAAATATTTGGTGACAAACTCAATGGTATCTCCATCAAAAATAATGGGCCCATTGGGGTTGTTCTTTTGGGTCAATAAACTTTGTATGGCATGGGGCTGTTGCTCCAAGAATGTTTCCAATATGGACTTTCCTGAGTAGTCTGGATTTTCCAAATTTGGGGTTTTGGAAAGCAAGGTCTTGTGCTCGTAATGCACATCCATCTTGTCCAATGAGTGGCTGTTGATCATTCTGCTGACGCGGTACTTTTTTTCAGAATCAAAAGCTGCGGCCAATAAAATATCAAGTGTGCCTTCTTTGTAACAATTCAAATAGTTGATGCTGTATCTTTCACGGCCCATTTCTTCACGGATAAATTGGCCATCCACGATGAGCCATTCCTCCATTTGAAAATAGGTTTCATTCTCTAACCCAATGCCCCAGAAGTATTTATTAATCGGGTTATTTGTCATGTGTGTCGTTGTGTATTGGTCGATTTGGTTCGGTTTGAAAAGTCCTTAAGCATGGTAATACACGACATACCTTTGATAGCGTTCATGGTTCCACCAGTCTTTCCTTTTCTTAGCAAAATAATTGTAGTTCACATTTCCAGCTTGTGATTGAAGCGGATAGACAACTACACCGTTTTCGCGGTAAGCTTGTTTTTGTTTGGTCTCAGGTACGATGGGAACAATGTGTCCCGACAATCCAAAGGTGACGCGCTTGGCGCAGATAATTCCTACGCCTCCTTCCTCGTTGACTTTGCGTTGAGCCTCGTCGAAGCTGGTCATTCTTTGCCATCCAAAACTAATACCCCACGTTAAGAGCCAATCGTGAAGGGCATTGGAATAGATGTGTCCTACAGTATCGTACATGATGGGTTTTACTTCCTTGCCATTCAACACTCTCTTTAAAGAGTTCTCTGTCCACCAAACTGTGGGTAAATATACTTTAGAAAAATGACAATAGTCAAATGAATATACATTGCAATATGTGTCCTCTGGGGTTTTTTGATAGCGCAAGTTGTGACTCACATCCAATTGGGCAATGATGGCATGCAGACTTTTCTTTTTGGATTCCACATCGGTCATGTCCCGATAAACCATCCCCTTATCGGCCAGCGGATGGTGTTTCAACAACTGCGAGTCCAGTCTTGAATCGGGGTGGGTAGACAAAATCGCCGGCTTAATGCGGGCGTCCACCGTCTTGATTTCTTGCACAGGAGCCAGATGTCTCGCTTGATCGTCTTGATTCATTGTAAAGATTTTGAACGAAAATAGAACGATTGTCCTTCACGTGCATTTGAAAAAACAAAAGGTAATCGGTAGTCATTTGTTCAAATCTTTCGTTTCATCCCCAAAAGAAATGGTTTAATTTCGCAATCTAATGAATCGCATTAGTCAACCTGCTGTCCTTGTCCTTGCTGACGGCACTGTTTTTCAAGGAAAATCTTGTGGATACGTTGGAGTAACAACGGGAGAAATCGCTTTCAATACAGCCATGACAGGCTATCAGGAAGTATTTACAGACCCTTCATATTTTGGTCAAGTATTGGTGATGGCAACTGCGCACATTGGCAATTACGGTGTGCATATGGATGAGATTGAGAGCGAAACCTGCAAAGTTTCGGGCATTATCATCAAGAAGTTTTCAGATGTCGCCAGTCGCATTGGACCCATTGGGACATTGCAGGATTATTTGGTTCGTGATAAGGTAGTGGGGATATCTGACATCGATACCCGCGCTTTGGTTCGCCACATCCGCAAGGCAGGTGCCATGAACTGCATCATCAGCTCAGACGAAAGCAAGAGCATTGAAGATTTGAAAGCGCAATTGGCGCAGGTTCCATCGATGGATGGCTTGTCGTTGTCTCAAGATGTTTGTTGCAAAGAACCCTTTTTTGAAGGTGATGAAAATAGCTCGGTGAGAGTTGCTGTTATTGATTTCGGAATTAAGAAAAACATAGTACGTTGTTTGACAGAGCGCGGTGCATATTGTAAAGTGTTTCCGATGCATACAACTGCGCAGGAGGTCTTGGAATGGAAACCCAGTGGTATCATGTACAGCAACGGTCCTGGTGATCCATCTGCGATGCCATCCAGCATTCAGTTGGTGAAAGAATTAATAGATTCAGGCGTTCCCGGATTTGGAATTTGTTTGGGACATCAAATCATTGGATTGAGCCAAGGCTTAAAGACTGAGAAGATGTTCAATGGACACCGCGGCATTAACCATCCCATCAAGAATTTGAAAACGGGAAAGGCTGAAATCACCAGCCAAAATCACGGTTTCGTTATTTCGAAGGAAAGTATAGCCTCTCAGGACAATGTAGAAGTCACCCATATCCATTTGAATGACGATACCATTGCGGGAATTGCATTAAAGAATAAAAACGTTTTCAGTGTTCAATACCATCCAGAAGCCAGCGCCGGTCCGCATGATTCGAGGTATTTGTTTGATCAGTTCATCGAGGGGATGAAGGGATGAAGTAGGGATGTGGTTGATATTTCCCCTACTGCCGCGCAGCGGTCCCGAAACATCGGGAAGAGGGATTTTAATTTCCTAAGCGTTTTTATATGCATCCAGCTCCGTAGGAGCGGAATTTTAATAG
>CAMCTV010000047.1 GCA_945878635.1 Chryseobacterium gleum
TGCGCCATCACCCGTTTGGAGGTGTCCAATTTGATTGACGTGGTAGAACGTATCGATCCAAACGCGTTTATTATCCAGCATCCTATTAAGGATACCAAAGGAGGGTTGATCAAAAAACGCCCACTTCATTAAGCACGGCTTCATTTCAGAAGTTTTTCACCTAAAGTTGTTAACATTCCCACTTTTTACCACTGCTTAGTTTGGTGGTAAAAATGTGTTTTAAAGCCTTGTAAAATAAGGCTTTTTTGGTTTATTTGGGATTCTATGGCTTATCGACCTTTATTAAAAAGTGTTGATTTTTGGTAAGTATGTGGTAAAAAGTGGGAAATTTGTATTAATTTCGTACCCAACACATTACCTCACATGCTTAACCTGCTCGGCGAACATCATTGCAAACTAGATCCCAAAGGGCGATTGCTCTTTCCTGGGAAGTTGCGCAAGCAATTGGAGCATCATGTTCACCATGGGTTGGTAGTGAATCGCGACATCTTTTCGAAATGCCTAGTGATTTACCCAAAACCTGAATGGGATAAGGTCAATGAGGAGATGAGTCGTTTGAGCCGTTACAATCAAAAACACCAGTTGTTTCAGCGCAAATTCATGAAGGGTGCTACCCTGATTGAATTGGATTCCAATGGAAGGCTTTTATTGCCCTCGGCTTTGTTGGAGTATGCTGAAATTGATATCGATGAAAACAATGAGTGCGTCATCACAGGTCTTGGAGAGAAGATGGAATTGTGGAGTTCCAAGAACCACGATGAAGTGATTTTGGATGAGGATTTTGATTTTGGTTCATTGGCGGAAGACGTTAGAAAGGATATTGAACGTAACGCCCAAAACCAATAACAATGGAAACGAGCGAGATCAATCAGTCGTCCTACCACCGGGCTGTTTTGCTCCAAGAAAGTATCGAAGCTTTACAAATTGATCCCGCAGGGATTTATGTGGATGTCACAATGGGGGCTGCTGGTCATACCAAAGAGATTTTGTCTCATTTAACAACGGGTAAGTTGTATTCTTTTGATCAAGACAGCGATGCTTGGGCCAATGCTCCGCAGAACCCTCAGTTTACTTTAATCAAAGAGAATTTTCGCGATGCCAAGAATTGGTTGCGTTTTAACGGTGTAAAAAAAGTCAACGGGATTTTAGCAGATCTAGGCGTGAGTAGTCATCAGTTTGATACTGCTGATCGCGGTTTTAGTTTTCGTTTTGATGCGCCTTTGGACATGCGCATGAATCAACATGCTGAATTGAATGCCAGCATTGTGGTTAATAAATATCCGGTCGAAGATTTAATCAGAATTTTGCGTGTTTATGGTGAGGTCGATCGCCCGCATGTAGCGGCGCACAAAATGGTCAATGCCCGTCCCATTCACACTACGCATGAATTGATACATGTATTGATTGGCGATGAGGATTGGAAGTTCCATCATCAGTATTTGGCGCAGGTTTTTCAAGCCTTGCGCATAGAGGTTAATCAGGAAATGGAAGTGCTGGAGACTTTTCTATCTCAATTGAAAGATTATGTAGAAGTAGGCGGCCGTGTTGTTGTTATTTCTTACCACAGCTTGGAAGATAGAATGGTGAAATCATTCTTCAGAAGTGGGAATGTGGAGGATCAATTGGAGAAGGATTTTTTTGGAAATATTATTCGACCATTCAAGCCTTTGAATGCGAAGCCTATTCTGCCTTCAGCAGAGGAAATTAGTGAGAATTCGCGCGCGAGAAGCGCCAAAATGCGCATCGCGGAAAAGTTAGCATGAGTCAAAATTCAGAACATATGGAAACTCCGACTCAGGTGAATAATGCTTCTGATGTAAAGTCCAAGAAGGGATTTGTTGCCGCTGTTTTTGGAGGAGATATTTTGACCAGTGAATGGGTTCAAAAGCACCTCGGATTGATTGGATTTATAGCTGTATTACTGATTTTGGATATTGCTTTACAATACAAATTTGAAGATTATCACAAACTCATTATCAAGCATGAGAAAGAGCTCAATGAGCAGCGCACCATCTACAATGAGCAAATGAGCGCCCTAGAGACCAAAAGAAGACAAAGTGAGGTGGCCAAGGATATTGAGAATATAGGTTTAAAGGAATTGTCTAAGCCGCCTATTGTTTTGGAATACATCGATACGACACAGAAGAAATGAGCAACGCGGTGAAAATAAATAGCACTTGGACGTATGTCATTTTTGTGGTGTTGGTATTGGTGGGAGCATCCATTTTGGGAAAGGCCGCCATGTTGCAGTTTATACCAGATGAAAATGCAACAGCATTGGCCTCTTCATTCACGAGTAAAGTCAGGTCAATAGAGCCTACGCGCGGTCAAATATGGTCGTCTGATGGAAGTTTGTTGGCGACTACAGTTTCTGAATATGCATTGCGTTGGGATACCCAGGCCATGCAAGACAAAGAGGCTTTTGATGATGCCAAGGATTCATTGGCCATTGTGTTGCATGAAATAGATCCAAAAAGTTCCAAGCGCGATTTTGTGCGTTTGCTAGAAAGTGCAATCCGCAAGAAGTCAAGATATGAGTTGTTGGTCAAGAATATAACTTTTCAAGAGTTGAATGCTTTTAAACGTTTGAGTTATGTGAAGAAGGGAAGGAATCGCACTGGTTTTGTTTTTGAGGAAACCAAGAAGCGCGTGAAGCCATATGGAAGTTTGGCGTCCAGAACCATTGGGTTGTATAGAGAATCTGATAATGTAGGATTGGAGTTGTCTTATGATTCAATTTTATCAGGGCGACCAGGGAAACAACTGCAAGAGTTGATTCCGGGGAGTATTTGGAAACCAATGACGGATGAGTTCATTCAGGAACCCATCCCTGGTTTGGATATCGTAGCAACCATTGATGTGCATTTGCAGGATGTTGCAGAACATGCTTTGCGCAAGCAATTGGACTCATTGAATGGCGAGTGGGGATGTGCCATATTGATGGAAGTGGAGACCGGTTATGTCAGGGCAATCGCCAATTTGGGTCGAACCAAGGACAGTACTTATTCTGAGTTGATGAACTATGCCATTAGTCAATCTGTAGAACCAGGATCTACCATGAAATTGATTAGTTTGATGGCTGCTTTGGAAGAGGGAAGCATCTCCATTGATGATACAGTTAATACTGGGAATGGAGAGCGAAATTTTAACGGAGTGGTTCTTCACGATAGTCACCAAGGTGGTTATGGAAGCATTTCCATTAAGGATGTATTTGCCAAATCTTCCAACGTTGGAACAGCATTGGGTGTTCGGAAATCATTTGCCTCCAAGCCTCAAAAGTTCTTGGATTACCTGAACGGATTTGGATTGGGAAGTACGTTGGGAATTGATCTGAAAGGAGAGGGCAGACCCAGTGTTTATGCCTCTATTAAGGACGAAAAATGGAGTGCCAATAGTTTGACTCAAATGTCTATTGGTTATGAAGTTGCCTTTGCGCCCATACAGATTTTGTCCTTTTACAATGCTGTTGCCAATGGTGGCAAGATGGTTCGGCCATCATTTGTTCAGGGAATCAAGCAATCTAACGGAAAGATTGCAAACCTTGATGCTGTTGTCTTACGAGACAATATTGCATCTGCCCATACCATTGAGCAATGCCGCAAGATGATGGAGGGTGTTGGTGAGCCAGGCGGAACTGCCTATGAGGCCTTTAAACAGTCACCGTATAAGGTAGCTGGTAAAACAGGAACCAGTTGGTTGTGGAAGAATGGGCATTATCAGCTCAATCGATATCGGGCATCTTTTGTGGGATATTTTCCTGCGGACAAGCCCAGGTATTCGTGCATCGTTGTGATTGAAGATCCGAGGGGCGTTTATTATGCCTCCAAGGTTGCTGCTCCCGTATTTAGAGAGTTGGCGGATAAAATATATGCCACCACATTGGACATTCACGGCAACAATTGGGTAGCCACTGGTCCATCCATCATGCCTAATCTAAGACCGGGCATGGTGAAAAATTCACATGCTTTAATGACCGCATTTGGATTGCCGGTTATCCCAAAAGACAACGGTTCTGATTGGAGTTATTTGACCAGAGATGAGCAGAGCGTATCATTGACAGCGATGCATGTGAGAGAGGGTATAGTGCCCAACTGCATGGGTATGGGTATGCGTGATGCGTTGCAAGCCTTGCATCAAGCTGGATATCATTATAAAGTGTCAGGAAAAGGAAGGGTAGTCAGTCAAGGCGTACAGCCAGGTACCGCAGTAAAAAAAGGTTCAACCATACATCTTCAATTGCAATGAAATTGTTGAAAGACATATTGTACAAGGTGCGCATTGATGAAGTGGTGGGAAGCACACACATTGCCACTGAGGGCATTACCATGGACTCCAGGGAGGTGCGATCATTCTTCCTATTTGTTGCGATAAAGGGCAGTGTTGCTGATGGACATTTGTTTATAGAAAAGGCCATTGAGAAGGGAGCGAATTGTATCCTTTGTGAGCAATTGCCTTCCGACTTGCGTCCGGAAATTACTTACGTGAAGGTTAGTGACTCTGCTGAGTCATTGGGCATATTGGCAGCCAATTATTATGATAATCCATCGGAGAAGCTCGCGGTGATTGGTGTTACCGGAACCAATGGAAAAACAACCGTTGCGACATTGTGTTATGAGCTGTCCATGGCTTTGGGTCATAAGACGGGATTGTTGTCAACAGTTGTCAATAAAGTCAATTCACAGTTGATCCCAGCAACGCACACGACACCCAATGCAGTGGAGTTGCAAAAGTTATTGGGACAAATGGTTGAAGCTGGTTGCACCCATGTTTTTATGGAGGTGTCTTCTCATGCGTTGGATCAAAGACGTACTTCAGGTCTTCAGTTTCGCGGTGCTGCGTATACCAATATTTCGCATGATCATTTGGATTACCACGGGACGTTCAATGCTTACATCCACGCTAAGAAAATGTTGTTTGATGGATTGGGAAGCAAAGCCTTTGCTGTTGTCAATGCCGATGATAGACATGCAGAAGTGATTGCCCAAAATTGCAAGGGTAAGGTGTACACCTATGCTTTGCAGTCCATGGCGAATTATCGCGCGCGCATCATAGAGAATGCGCTTTCAGGATTGTCTTTGACCATTCAGCACCATGAAGTGTATACCCAATTGATTGGAGAATTTAATGCCTACAATTTATTGGCAGTTTATGGAATTGCCATGCAATTGGGATGGGATGAGATGAGCGTGCTTACTGTATTGAGCACCCTAAAGGCCCCAGAGGGAAGATTTCAATATTTCCGATCACATTCAGGGGTCATTGCCATAGTGGACTATGCGCATACACCAGATGCATTGTCCAATGTGTTGGATACCATTAATACCATACGAGGTGGAAATGAGCAATTGATTTGTGTGATGGGTTGCGGCGGAGATAGGGACGCCGCCAAACGCCCCATCATGGGACAGATTGCTTGCGCCAAGTCAAACAAAGTAGTTGTCACCAGCGACAATCCCAGAAGTGAAAAGCCCAAGGAGATTATCCAAGAGATTGTCAATGGCTTGGATCCTATTGAGAAAAGGAAAGTATTGACCATGGTCAATCGCGATGAAGCGATTGCTGCAGCTTGTTCTTTAGCACAACCTGGAGATATTGTTTTGATTGCAGGTAAGGGCCACGAGAAGTACCAAGAAATACAAGGAGTAAAGCATCCATTTGACGATTATCAAATGGTACAAGAAATACTTAAACAGCAGGCGCCATGATTTATCATTTGATCAAATATTTGGATGTGCATTTTGATTTTGCGGGAGCAAGATTGATTCAGTACCTCAGTTTTAGAGCAGCTGCAGCAGTAATCGTCTCTTTGGTGATATCCATGTTAATGGGTAAGCACTTGATTGGATGGTTGCGCAGAAAGCAGGTGGGAGAAACCATTCGTGATTTGGGATTGGAAGGACAAATGCAGAAGACAGGAACGCCTACAATGGGTGGGATTATTATTCTGTTGTCCATTATTGTTCCCACATTGTTGTTTGCTGATTTAACCAATGTGTACATCCAGACTTTGTTGATTGCAACAGTTTGGTTGGGGATGATTGGATTCATGGATGATTACATCAAGGTATTCAAAAAGGATAAAGAAGGATTGGCAGGGAAGTTTAAGATTATTGGTCAGGTAGGTGCAGGTGTCATTGTGGCTTCCATGTTGTATTGGAATCCAACAGTGACCATCAAAGAAAGGACAGATCACCAAGCAACTACAACTGAAACGGTTGAACAGACTGGTCAATCGAGTACTGTTGCCAATTGGGAGGAGAACAAGAACATTAAGACCACCATTCCATTTATCAAGGACAATGAGTTTGATTACAGTTGGCTGTTGCCTGCTGCATGGCGCAATGTTTGGTCACTTTGGATTGTGTTCACTTTGGTGGTGATTCTAATTGTGACAGCCGTTTCCAATGGCGCCAATATTACGGACGGTATTGATGGATTGGCGGCAGGTTCAAGTGCGATTATTGGAGTGACATTGGCCATCTTGGCCTATGTTTCTGGTAACTACATTTTTGCGGATTACTTAAACATCATGTACATCCCGCGCAGTGGTGAACTGACCATTTTTATTGCGGCATTTGTGGGGTCATGTGTTGGATTCTTGTGGTACAACTCCTATCCTGCTCAGGTTTTCATGGGCGATACGGGTAGTTTGGCCTTGGGTGGAATCATTGCTACATTTTCTATTGCCATCAGAAAGGAACTTCTGATTCCAGTTTTGTGCGGGATCTTTTTAATTGAAAACCTATCCGTGATTATTCAGGTTGCTTACTTCAAGTATACCAAGAAGAAGTACGGAGAAGGAAGAAGAATTTTCTTGATGTCTCCTTTGCATCACCATTTTCAAAAGAAGGGAATGCATGAGGCCAAAATCGTATCACGCTTTTGGATTGTAGGAATCATTTTGGCTGTAGTTACCATCATCACTTTAAAGACCAGATAATGAAAAAGCGTTTGGTCATATTGGGTGGTGGTGAAAGCGGAACAGGCACAGCGCTGTTGGGCTTGCATCATGGCTATGACGTTTTTGTTTCTGATAAGGGAATGATCAAGCAAGAGTACGTTGCGGAGATGGAAGCCAATGGCATTGTTTACGAGCAAGGTCAGCATACGGAGGTATTGATAATGAATGCTGATGTTGTTGTCAAGAGTCCTGGGATACCTGAAAAGGTAGCCATTGTTCAAGCGCTTTTATCCAAAGGTATTCCGGTTGTTTCAGAGATGGAGTTTGCTTTTCCATACAACAATGCCAAGACCATTTGCATTACTGGTTCCAACGGAAAAACAACTACCACCTTGCTCACCTATCACATTTTAAAAAGTGCTGGTGTCAAAGTGGGATTAGGAGGAAATGTTGGAAAGAGTTTTGCCCGACAGTTAATCGGTGAACAACCTGATTGGTTTGTACTTGAGCTGAGCAGCTTTCAGTTGGATGGTATGTTTCAGTTCAAGGCTGACATTGCCATTTTGACCAACATCACACCCGATCACTTGGATAGGTATGATTACAATATGGAGAGTTATGTGGCCTCCAAGTTTAGAATAGCCCAAAATCAGACATCATCTGATTATTTCATCTATAGTCAAGACGATCCAGAGACCAAAAAGTATTTGTCTCAAAATACAATCGGTGCTACAATGATTCCCTTCACCTTGAATGATGTTCAAGAAGGAAGTGAATTTGAAGGTGCCTTTGTTCAAAATGAAAACATCAACATCAACATCCATAAAAACCCAGTAATTATGAAAATCACTTCATTAGCTTTAAAAGGAAAGCACAATTTGAACAACTCAATGGCAGCGGGAGTAGCGGCTAGAATTCTTGACTTGCGCAAGGAGGTTGTTCGTGAAAGTTTAGAGAACTTTGAAAATGTAGAACACCGTTTGGAGTTTGTTGCAAAGGTTCACGGCGTGAGCTTTATCAATGACAGCAAGGCCACCAATGTCAATTCAGCTTGGTATGCTTTGGAGAGCATCAACACCCCAATCATTTGGGTAGCTGGTGGACAGGACAAAGGAAATGATTACAATGAATTGTTGCCTTTGGTTTCTAAGCGTGTTAAGGCCATTATTTGTTTGACCAAAGACAGCAGCAAGATCAGAAAGGCTTTTGAAAAAGTAGTAGATACCATTGTAGACTCATCTGATGCGGAGCATACGGTTCGCGTGGCTTATGAATTGGCCAAAGAAGGAGATACCGTTTTATTGTCTCCTGCTTGCGCGAGTTTTGATTTGTTTGACAACTATGAAGACAGAGGTCGTCAGTTCAAAAAGGCTGTAAAAGGTTTGTAACCGTTTTTATTATGTTTCGCTATTTAAAAGGAGATAAGGTTATCTGGATGGTGGCATTGGTGCTGACTGTGGTATCTATTCTCGCGGTATATAGCGGAATTTCTACGTTAGGGAAAAATGCAGAAGGTAGTTTTGGTGTGCTGAGAAGACACATGGAGATGCTGCTGGGTGGATGGGCCATTATGCTTGTGGTGCACCGCATCGACTACCGTTATTTTTCTAAGTTCTCTCAGCTATTGATTTGGATTACTGTAGGACTGTTGGCGGTGACACTTTTGTATGGAGCCAATATCAACAATGCTGATCGTTGGCTAAAGATTCCGGGTTTGGGCATTTCTTTTCAAACCAGTGATTTGGCCAAAGTGGTATTGTTGGTTTACTTGGCGAGAATGCTCACGTTGCGGCAGTCTGAGTTTGGAGATTGGAGCAGAACCTTCTGGCCCATTGTTCTTCCCATAGCATTGGTATGTGGGTTGATTTTCCCTGCTAATTTTTCTACCAGTGCAATGTTGGGGTTTGTTTGTTTTTTAATGCTCCTGGTTTCTGGTTATCCATGGAAATTTTTGTTGACCATCCTTGGTGGAGTCGGCTTGATATTGTCCTTGGTGATTGTCGTGGGTGAATATGGTCCTGAAAAAGTTTTACCTCGTTATGGTACATGGAAGAACAGGATTTTGAACAAAGTTGAAGGAGATGCGGAAGGAAACTATCAAGCAGATTTGGCTAAATATGCCATTTACTCTGGGGGATTGATTCCCAAAGGACCAGGAACTGGATCCTCTCGGAATTTTATGCCCCATCCTTATTCGGATATGATTTATGCTTTTATCATTGAGGAGTACGGATTGATTGCTGGTGGTTTATCGTTGATTTTACTTTATTTGAGTTTTTATTTTAGAGCGGTGCGGACAGCTTTGACTTGCCCCTCTCGATTTGGACAGTTGATGGTATTTGGACTGTCCTCCATTATCGTCATTCAGGCATTGATCAATATGTCTGTGTCGGTAAGTCTTTTTCCAACAACAGGTCAGCCTTTGCCACTCATTAGTTTGGGAGGTACCTCCACCTTATTTACATGTTTGTCCATCGCCATGATCATTAGTGTGACAAGAGGCAAGGGCGAAGTAGATGAAGATCAATTCGTAGAAGAACAACCAACAACGGAGGTTCAACATGTTCAATAAAGTGGTGATATCAGGTGGTGGAACTGGCGGGCATATTTTCCCGGCCATCGCCATTGCGCAGGAATTGGAAAGGCAGTATCCCAACATTCAGATTTTGTTTGTTGGTGCAAAGGGTAGGATGGAAATGGAGAAGGTTCCACAGTTTGGTTACAACATTGTTGGACTGCCCATTGCAGGTATTCAGCGCAAACTGAATTGGAAGAATTTATTGCTTCCCTTTAAAATTTTATGGAGTTTGATTTTGGCTATCAAGTTGATTTGGCAATTTAAGCCCGATGCGGTCATTGGAGTTGGTGGATATGCCAGTGGACCCACATTGTGGGCCGCTAATGCGTTAGGGAAAAAGATTTTTATCCAAGAGCAAAATTCATTTGCAGGAGTGACCAATAAAATATTGTCAAAAAAGGCAACACGTATTTTCACAGCGTATCCCGGAATGGAGCGATTTTTTCCCAAGGAAAAAATCATGCAAACGGGAAATCCCATTCGTTTTGTCTGGGACAATGAGCGGTATCCCAAGTTGGAAGCATTGTCTCACTTTGGATTGCAACAGGGAAAGAGAACCATATTGATGGTGGGGGGTAGTTTGGGCGCACGTGCCATGAACCGAACCATGGAGGCCAATTTAGATGCGCTACTGGAATTGAATGTGCAAGTGATTTGGCAAACAGGAAAGAATTATTTGCCTCAAAGCAAATGGAAGGAAACGCCAGGATTGTGGGTGGGGCCATTTATACATGAGATGCACCACGCTTATGCCGCCGCGGATATTATTGTTAGCAGGGCAGGTGCGATGTCTGTTTCGGAATTGTGCTTGGTGGCCAAGCCAACCATTTTTGTACCCTCACCCTATGTGGCGGAGGATCATCAGACACACAATGCCATGGCCTTGGTAGAAGTTCAAGCAGCATTGATGATACGTGAGAAATCATTGTCAGAAATGTGGATGTCAACCTTGAAGGATTTGTTAGATGGTAAAGTGGATGTTGTAACGATGACCAAGAACATGCAACTATGGTCTCGACCAAATGCAAGCACGGACATTGTTAACCAGCTGAAGAAAGATTGTCATGCAGAATAAACATTGGAGTAAGGATACTATTTTTTATTTTCTCGGTATTGGAGGAATTGGAATGTCTGCTTTGGCCAGATTCTTTCACGCCAAGGGGCATATTGTATTGGGATACGATAGAACCAGTACTCCTTTGACCCAGCAATTGGAGCAGGAAGGAATAGATGTCACTTATGAAGATGATTTGTTGCATCTCCCATCCTTGATTCGATTAACACCAGTAGAAAAAATTTGGGTTTGTTATACACCAGCCATTCCTCAGGATAGTTTGTTGAAGCAATATTTTTTGCACAATGAATTTCCCATGATGAAGCGCAGTGTTTTATTGGGGAAAATTACAGAGCAGTATCACACCATAGCAGTAGCGGGGACACATGGCAAGACGACTACTTCATCCATGATTGCTTATCTCTTGACTGAAGTTGGTTTTAAAGTCAACGCCTTTTTGGGAGGGATTTCAGCCAATTTTCAGTCGAATTTGGTTTTGGCTGACAGCGATTGGGTGGTGGTGGAGGCGGATGAGTTTGATCGTAGTTTTCTTACCTTAACACCTGAGTGGGCTGTTGTGACAGCGGTTGATCCGGATCATTTGGACATTTATGGAGATGCGGCAACCTTTGAAAAAGGATTTCAGGATTTTTCTAGGAAGATTAAAACCAATGGGCATCTCTTGGTTCAGCATGGCGTGCGCACTGAATTTGATCAAATGGCTGCACATACAGAGACCATTCGGTACGGTATTACAAACGAAGAAACAGTAGGCTGTCGAGCTGAGAATATTGCGATAGCGGAGGGAAATTTTGTATTTGATTACAAAGGAAAAATAGATATTGACGGTATAGTTTGCGGATTATCCGGCAGGCACAACGTAGAGAACGCTGTAGCTGCCATTACCATTGCGTTGGCGTGTGGGGGAAATCCCGATGATATCAAGAAGGCAATGGCAACATTCAAGGGTGTAGGACGCAGGTTTGAACGTGTGCTTGATGAGAATGGAGTGGTGATGATCGACGATTACGCCCACCATCCAACAGAATTGAACGCGGCCATTGACAGTGCGCGCATGTTGTTTCCTGGAAAAAAAATTGGAGGCATTTTTCAACCCCATCTTTTTTCTCGGACTCGGGATTTTTTAGATGGATTTGTTTCTTCCTTGTCTGCTCTGGATGGCTTGATTTTACTGCCCATTTATCCAGCACGGGAATTGCCCATACCTGGAATTGATTCACAATTGATACTTGATAAGATTTCGCTTTTGGATAAAAAGTTATTGGAAAAAAGTGAATTATTGGAGATTGGAATACCTGCGGATTGGGAGGTTGTTTTGGTTTTGGGAGCTGGGGATATAGATCACCTGGTTCAACCCCTTGCTGCGCAGATTAAACAAAGGAAGAACTGACAATGAAACAGAAGAAAATAGCATGGAAGAGAGTAGGGATAGCCTTACTTTATTTGCTATTGTTTTCTGCAGTAGTTACCCTTATGGCGTTTTCTAACGCACACCAAGGTCAATTGAAATGTTGGCAAGTATCGGTGAATATTCAGGAGTCAGATTCGGGATTTGCCTTTTTAAGTCCATTGGAAATTCAGCAAATTTGTGAGGAAACCAATGGAGGCTTGATGGGAAAAGTTGGGACACAGATTGATTTGGCCTCCATCAGAAGTGTATTGTTGTCCAATCCATACATAAGAAGGGCCCAAGTATATCAGACTTTGGATGGTCGATGCAATATAGATGTTGTATTGCGTAAACCGGTAGCACTGATCATGGATCAAGCGGGTTCACAGTTTTATATGGATTATGAGGGAGCATTGTTACCAATGAAAAAAGGTGCATTGGCTGACGTCCCCATTTTTTTGGGAGAATTTAGGGCGCCATTGTTACCTGAAGATATCTTTCATGATGAACAATCGAATTCTTTTCATCACAGTATATTCTGGATGGCCAAAGCCATTGCCTCTCACCCATTATGGAATGTGCAGATAGATCAAGTGTATTGGAAGGGACCAGTAGGATGGCGCATCATCCCAAGGATGGGAAATCAAGAAATCTGGATTGGGGATAGCCAGAATTTTGAGATCAAGATGAAAAATTTATTTGTATTTTATAGCAAAACGTTGCCCAAGATTGATTTGGATCAATATGAAGTTTTGGACGCGCGTTTTATCAATCAAATTGTAGGAATTAAAAGAAATAATATCGCACCATGAAAAACGAAATCATTGTAGGACTGGACATTGGAACCACAAAGATTGCTTGCATAGTAGGACGTTACGATGAGCATGGCAAAGTTGAAATTTTGGGCATCGGCAAGTCAGAAAGTGTGGGCGTACAGCGAGGCGTTGTTGTCAACATTGATCGAACTGTTGAGTCTATCAAAAAGGCGGTGAGCCAGGCTTCTGAAAAGAGCAATGTCGATATTAAAATTGTGAACGTAGGTATCGCTGGGCAGCACATACGCAGTACCCAGCATCAAGCTACGCGCACAAGAAGCAGTATGGATGAGGAGATATCACAGGTAGATATTGATATCATGTCACAGGACATTCGCCGAATCCCAGTGGCACCCGGTGAAGACATTATTCATGCTTTGCCCCAGGATTTTACTGTGGATCAAGAATCGGGAATTAAGGACCCCATAGGAATGGCAGGCATTCGTATGAAGGCCAATTTCCATGTGATCACAGGACAGATTTCTCAGATCAACAACATTTATCGTTGTATTCGAAAGGCGGGATTGGAAGTTGCCAAATTGACATTGGAGCCATTGGCTAGCTCAGCCTCTGTATTGACAGATGAGGAGATGGAAGCTGGGGTAGCCTTGGTTGACATTGGAGGCGGTACAACGGACATCGCGATTTTCCATGACGGAATAATTAGACACACTGCAGTAATTCCTTTTGGTGGAAACATCATCACGGAAGACATCAGAAATGGTTGTTATATATTACCAAAGTATGCGGAAGTATTAAAGGTGAATCATGGGTTTGCTTTGGAAGAAGCTGTGAATCAGAACGCGGTCATCGCCATTCCTGGTTTGGCTGGACATCCTAGAAGAGAGATCTCCACGTTGCGTTTGACTCAGATTATTCAAGCGCGCATGGAAGAGATTTTGGATTACGTGCATGGAGAAATCGTTTCATCTGGCTTTTCCAAGCAATTGATTGGTGGAATTGTGATGACTGGTGGTGGCGCTCAATTGAGACACATGAAGCAGCTGGTGGAATACCATACAGGTATGCATTGCCGAGTAGGCTACCCCCATTTTCACGTATCATCTTCTAAAGACGATGCCACAAAATTGACACCAATATTGTCTACAGGTGTAGGATTGTTGATGACCTATGAAAACAATGAGGTGCAGCGTAATTTGTTCCAAGAAACGGTTTCAGCACCCATAGTAGAAGAGGAAGTGCAAGAGATTCAAGTGGAGATGAATGATGTTCAGACAGAAACCAAAGTGGAGGTTGAAGAAACGGTAAGTCACGCAAAAGCCAAGAAAAAGGGCGGTATCATGGAGTCATTGGATTGGTTGAGACAAAAATTAGAAAATCAATTCAAGGACAATATTGAATAGTAATTAGGTTAGATAAAAGGTTAATTAGTATGTAGGAAACCCCCAGCAATGGGGGTTTCTTTATTTTGGACTCCGATAATTTGTGATTCGAGGACTTTGATTTTTGCACGTAAAGTTTTACTAGTTTATCTTTTCTTGGAGGATCAAGGTAGGTTTAAAGTGGTTTTGTATTCATTCATAGTTGTGAAATTTTAATTTGGATCGTTTTTTTAAAACAACCTTTTTTTTGTTGTCATCAATGACCAACGTTACGCTTTTGACCATGGTGCAGCCATTGGTGTACTTGCAATTTCCGCGCGTGATGTGTTGCGTTTTTGATGAGTGAACGGTCCAGGTTTTGTGTTTTTCATCATACACAATTGAAGGCTCCCTAGCCCACTTGTTTGTCCAATAGCTGTTGTGTTTTTTTGCCTTTTTGATGACGGATAGGGTATCCATTTGTGGAGAGTGTTCATCCTGATATTTCATAAAAGGATTGACGACAAGTGTATGGTTTTGTACCAAGTTTGGATTGACTATGTATCGTTTTGCAAATCGGGTGTAACTGTTGTTTGCTTGATTGATGAGAGTATCCCCGTGAAGGTCGAAAACTTCTGTCAGATATGAACTTGTAGCAACAAAGAAATTCCACCAAGGTGCATCTCGGTATTCAAATCTTTCTAATATGATGGTATGATGCACTGTATCGAAGTAGTAGTAATAAGAGACTTCGTTTTGGAGATATTGGAGATAGTTGTCGTTTTTGAGTGACAACAATGAGGGCTCAGGAACAGGAGAATAGCCAACTTGGACTGTCTGATTCGGGTTAAATTTAATGAGCAATGGAGCACTCGCTTTCCAATCATCCTTTGCCATAAAAGTTCCGCTGGTGAAATTTAAATTTTGGATTGAAAGCTGTTTTTCAATTTCGGTGCTTTTGAAATATTTTGATTTATTTTTTATCCATTGCGCAGGAGGGCGGCAACTTGAGAGGAAAATACTACATAATAGGATGATTGAAAATCCGAAATTTTTTTTAAAGGTTCTTTTAGACGATGACATTTACTTCTCGCAGATCTCTTTTAATTTCTCCAATGCCAATGGATAAGATTCATTCATGTATTCTGCAAAATCCTCGTTGCTATCCAATTCAACTTGAACGTGGGTAATTCCATTTTCTTCATTGAACGAATAGTTCTCAAAACCATTGGCCCATTTTTCAACCTCAGGTCCCTCTATAACCTCGATTCCGTTTTGGTAAAGGCCTTTGTGTTGTATAGAAACAAATTCGTGGGGCTTGTTTTCTGCAATGAAAGAAACCAATCCGCCTTTTGCGCCATTTTCATCCACCCCGATGAATAATATTTTACTGCCTTTCTCCCATACTCCTTCATATGTGGAGGTTGGGTTGAACAAAGCCGTCCAACTTTCGTAATCGGATAGATGAGTTAGTCCCAACATTTTGTCATAAACAACAACAACGGGTGCTTGAATTGAAATGGAGAAATGGAGTTTCGTTTTCATAGCCATGAAGGTACGAATAAAGAGGGGATGGGGGTATGAGGTGATGAAGGAGTAAGAGCGCGAAACAGAAAAAATTAGTGCCTGATCTAGTATAAGATGTATCAACAACAATTGACGAATTGTTATTTTTGTTTTGTTGGAACGTTTTGAGTGTAGGTGTATGCTCGGAGTGTTGCGCTCAAACGCTGTTATTCAACGTTATTTTTCATATGTTTTTTCGCTCATTAAGCTATCAATAACTCCAATTTCTGTTGGAATAAAAAAGATCTCACTTTCTGAGTTTAATATGAACCAATCTTCGGTTCCAAATTTTGAAAGTTTAAACTGCTTGTGCATTTCGTTCTTTAATGACATCGCTTTATCCCGTCTGTCAGTAGCTTCTTTATACTTACCATCCTTAGCAAGTGATTCTATCTCCTTGTTTGTGACTTCAGTATTCCATTCTGGGTATTTACTATTGATGAATAATGCGAATTCGTTTTGGTAATTTTTATCGAACGAAAATCTTATTCCGGCTTTTGAACATAGATCAATAATAGCTGACAGTTCACTAATGCTTGTATTTGCATTCTCCTTGGAAAAACTTCTTATAATTTCATTTAATTTTTTAGTTGGTTTTATCATTGCTTCAGTTTTATTAATGTTGTATAACGGTTT
>CAMCTV010000048.1 GCA_945878635.1 Chryseobacterium gleum
GCGCCGGCTCCTTTGGCAGCTCCTGCACCCAAGGCTGCGCCGTCTCCTGCACCAGTAGCAGCCCCGATTGCTCAGGCAGCACCTGCCCCCATTGCAGCCAACAATGGAAGAACAAAGGTTTCTCCATTGGCCAAGAAATTAGCAGACGAGAAAGGTCTTCCTTTGAACTACATCCCCGGTTCTGGTGATGGAGGTCGTATTGTGAAGCGTGATATTGATGCGTTTATGGCAGGTTCTGTTCAAGGCAGTGCCAACGCAGTGGAGAGTTTCTATGAGGTAGAAGTTTCTCAAATGAGAAATGTAATTGCGCGCCGTTTGGCGGAGAGCAAGTTCAGCGCACCTCACTTCTATTTGACCATGGACATTGACATGGACAATGCAATGACTGCGCGCAAGGCCATCAATGATCAAGGAATGAAAGTTTCTTTCAATGATATGGTCGTGAAAGCCTGTGCAATGGCATTGAAGAAACATCCGGTCATCAATTCATCTTGGTTGGGTGATCGCATTCGTTACAATGATCATGTCCATATTGGAGTAGCCGTTGCAGTGGAAGATGGCTTGTTGGTGCCTGTTGTTAGACATGCCAACACCAAGTCATTTGCGCAGATAGGTGCAGAAGTAAAAGTATTTGCTGAAAAAGCGAAGAATAAAAAGTTGCAACCCCAGGATTGGGAAGGCAATACCTTCACCATTTCCAATTTGGGAATGTTTGGAATCGAAGAGTTCACAGCCATCATCAACCCACCGGATGCTTGCATCTTGGCGGTAGGCGGTATCAAGCAAGTACCAGTAGTCAAGAATGGAGCAGTGGTTCCAGGTAACGTAATGAAAGTAACTTTGAGTTGCGATCACCGCGTGGTAGATGGAGCAAGTGGCGCAGCCTTCTTGAACACCATAAAATCCTTCTTGGAACAGCCGGTTTTGATGTTTGTATAAAATAGAATTTAGAAAGAAAAAAAAAGCGTCTTGTTGGGCGCTTTTTTGTTGGAGTAATTTTTAATGCAATAGCTCAGCATGCATTGTAATTCCTGAAATTGGATTTAACGCAAAGCGCGCCAAGAATTCGCAGAGTAAGCCAAGAGGAAACTATACTCTCCGCGTTCTTTGCGAAAGCCATTGCGTCCTTTGCGTTTATTACATTCCGTTGGATTTCTTTTTATCGCAAAGTCCGCCAAGTATCAGCAGAGTGCGCAAAGGGTAATTACGAAAACATCTCTCTCACCCTGTGAAAGAAAGACTTGTCTTTGCTACCTGGGGCGGGTTGAAAATGTTCAGCGGTGCGCAATTTCTCCAATAGTTCTTTCTCCTCGCTGTTCAATTTTTGAGGTGTCCAAACATTGATGTTGACCAACAAATCACCGTGTCCATATCCGTTGACTTCCGGTAATCCTTTGCCTTTCAATCGCAATATTTTTCCACTCTGAGTTCCTGCATCAATTTTGATTTGCGCCTTTCCTTTTACCAATGGAACTTCGACAGACGCACCCAATGCTGCATCCGCAAAGTTGATGTACAAATCATGGTAAAGATTGATGCCGTCTCGCTTGAGGGTTGCATGTTCCTCTTCCTCAATTTGTACCAAAAGGTCACCAGGAACTCCTCCAAATGGTCCAGCATTTCCTTTGCCGGATACATTCAACGTCATTCCCTCACCAACGCCCGCTGGGATGTTAATCTCAATCAATTCCTCTTCGCGCTTTTGGCCATTGGCATCTGCATCTTTGGGTTTGCTTTTCACTGATTTCCCAGCTCCATTACAAACATGACAAGTGGTTGCGGTTTGCATGGCGCCCAAAATGGTTTGTTGCACACGGCGAATTTGTCCACTTCCTTTGCAGGTTCCGCAGGTATCATAGCTGACACCCTCGGCATTGACCATCTTAAACACTTTCACCTTCTTGGTTACCCCAAAGGCGATCTCCTCCAAATTTAATTTTACTTTGATGCGCAAGTTGCTACCCTTGACACGTCGACTGCCTCCGCTTCTTCCTCCACCGCCAAATGCTTGTCCGAAAATATCACCAAAGTTGGAGAAGATGTCATCCATGTTCATGCCGCCTCCGCCACCACCACCAAAGCCTCCGCCCATTCCGGCGTGACCAAATTGATCATAGCGCGACTTCTTCTCTGGATCACTCAATATTTCATAGGCCTCTGCCGCCTCTTTGAATTTATCTTCGGCTGATGCATCATCTGGATTTTTGTCTGGATGATACTTGATGGCCAATTGACGGTAGGCCTTTTTGATCTCCGCCTCCGACGCACCTTTTGAAACGCCCAATACTTCGTAATAATCTCTCTTTGCCATGGCTTATGATCCTACCGCTACCTTAGCGTAGCGAATAACTTTTTCGTTTAAACTATATCCTTTCTCAACGGTGTCCAAAACTTTTCCTTTAAGATCTTCAGTTGGCGCTGGAATCTGGGCGATGGCTTCATGCATATCACTATTGAAAACATCACCATTGCTTTCAATGGCTTTTAGACCATGTTTTTCTAATCCGTTTTTTAGTCCCAAGTGAATCAAAGAAAAACCTTCCTTGATGGCTTGGATATCTTCCAATGTTTCGTTGGCTTTGATGGCCCTTTCAAAATTGTCTAAAATGGGCAATAGGTCTTTGATGACTCCCTGGGCCGCAGTGGCCAGGAGCTCTCTTCTTTCTTTGGCTTGATTTCTTCTGAAGTTGTCGAAATCAGCTGCTAAATAGTAGTATTTGTTTTTCCAATCCTCCTGTGCTGCTTGCTCAGATGCAGCCGTATCTTGTCCGTTATTCTCTTCGGTGGGATTGTTTTCATTGGATTGATCAGTTACATTCTCGGCAACCGGGTTGTTTTCGTTTTCCAATGGTTCAGGATTTTTTTCGTTTTCTGTATTCATACTCCACTATTTTTTTGGTTCACAACAAAATTGTTACCACAATGAAATGGGCGACAATCTGTCAGATGTTGCAAAGGTAAGGACAAAAAAAATCCCGACGATTTGTCGGGATTGAATGTTTTCAGGTCAAAATTAAAATTTGGCGACAAATTCATCCAGCTTCATGTGAAGCTCCATGCCACGCAGATTTTTACCGACAATCACTCCATTTTCATCAATCAAGAAGCTCATGGGAATGCTGCTTACTCCGTACTGTTGTCCTGCTGCATTGTCCCAACCTTTTAAATCGCTCACATGGTATTTCCATAACAATCCATCCTTTTCAATGGCTTGTTTCCAAGGTTCCATTGTTTTGTCAAGGCTTACGGAAAATACCTCAAAACCTTTTGCTGATTTGAATGAAGCTTTGTTGTATTTGTTGTAAGCAGAGACAACATTTGGATTTTCTCTTCTGCAAGGTCCGCACCAAGAAGCCCAAAAATCAATCAATACCATTTTGCCACGCAAAGATGAAAGCTTGATTTTCTTTCCATCAACCCCCGCCATTTCTATCTCCGGCGCTTGGTCACCAATGTTGGTGCCGATTTTATTTGTTTTCTCTACTGTTGTTGGTGTGTTATCTGTTGCCTTAAAGGACAATACAGAAACGCCGATGACAACAACGCTTAATGCTAAAATGATCTTTTTCATGGTTTTGATTCTTTTCAAATGTAATGATTTTCCCATTGCCAAAGACAATGCCAAAATCATTTTATGTTAATCAATCCGTCTGATTTCCGCACCCAATGCGGCAAGACGACTTTCAATATCTTGGTAGCCTCTATCAATTTGCTCAATGTTTTGGATCACACTTTTTCCTTTGGCGCCAAGTGCTGCAATCAACAGGGCCACACCAGCTCTGATGTCGGGTGAGGACATGGTAACCCCTTTTAGGGTAGATTTTCTATCCAATCCAATGACAGTTGCTCGGTGTGGATCGCACAAAATAATCTGAGCACCCATGTCTATCAATTTGTCTACAAAGAACAAACGGCTCTCGAACATTTTTTGGTGAATCAAAACGGAACCGCGTGCCTGCGTTGCAGTGACCAGTGCTATGGATATCAAGTCAGGTGTAAAACCAGGCCATGGCGCGTCAGAGATGGTCATGATGGAGCCATCAATGAAACTTTCAATTTCATAATGTTCTTGAGCAGGAATGTGCAAATCATCTCCGTTGACCAATTCCATTTGAATACCCATTCGTCTAAAAATTTCTGGGATGATGCCCAAGTGGGGATAGCCTACATTTTTGATGGTGATGTCTCCTTGGGTCATGGCCGCCATTCCAATGAATGAGCCTATTTCAATCATATCTGGCAAACATCTATGTGTGCACCCTCCCAATTTGTCAACGCCTTCAATGATGAGCAGATTGGAGCCAATTCCCTCAATCTTTCCACCCATTGAATTGATCATCTTACACAATTGCTGCAAGTAAGGTTCACACGCGGCGTTGTATATTGTTGTTGTGCCTTGTGCCAGAGCTGCGGCCATCACGATATTGGCTGTTCCAGTAACAGAAGCTTCGTCCAAGAGCATGTAAGTACCTTTGAGTTCTTTGGCTTCAACGCTATAAAAGTGATCATTGGCGTCGTAGTTGAATTTTGCGCCAAGGTTGATGAATCCTTGGAAATGCGTGTCCAATCGGCGTCTTCCAATTTTGTCTCCACCGGGTTTTGGAATGTATCCAACACCATAGCGTCCCAACATCGGACCCACCATCATGATGGAACCACGCAATTTGGCTGCTTTGGTCTTGTACTCAGCGGTTGTCAAATAGTTCAAATCAACATCAGCCGCTTCAAAAGCATAATGACCCTTGTCCAATTTTTCAACCTTTACACCGACATCTTGAAGCAGGTCGATCAATTTTAATACATCGATGATCTCTGGGATGTTTGAAATTTCAACACGCTCTGGGGTAAGCAGCACAGCGCATAGAATTTGCAAAGCTTCATTCTTTGCCCCTTGTGGGATAACTTCACCATGTAATTTGTGACCTCCAATGATTTCAAATTTTGCCGACATAATTCTTCTAATTTGATGGCAAGAAAATCAAGAATTCTTCATGTTTGATAAAACAAAAAAGGATTTATTGACATTGAATAGCCAACAATGTTTTGCATTTCGATGGTATTTACGACCTTTGTCCCATGTCAGTGAATAAGGAAGTTAGACGCATTACCACCCACACTTTGCATGAGATGAAGGTACGCGGGGAGAAAATCAGCATGCTCACCGCTTATGATTTTACCATGGCGAGCATCATTGATGCCGCAGGGATTGATGTGATTTTAGTAGGGGATAGCGCATCCAATGTGATGGCAGGTCATGAGACCACGCTGCCCATTACGTTGGATCAAATGATTTATCACGCGGCCTCAGTGGTTCGCGCTTGTCAGCGCTCATTGGTGGTTGTGGATATGCCTTTTGGCTCTTATCAGGGCAATTCAAAAGAGGCTTTGAATTCAGCCATCAAAATCATGAAGGAAACTGGAGGTCACGCGGTCAAAATAGAAGGTGGATCAGAGGTGGAAGAAAGCATCAAGCGCATACTTACTGCAGGCATTCCGGTGATGGGTCATTTGGGATTAACCCCGCAGAGCATTTATAAGTTTGGAACCTATCAAGTGCGCGCCAAGGAGGAGATGGAGGCAGAACGCTTGAAACACGATGCGAAATTATTAGAGGCCGCTGGTGTTTTTGCCATTGTTTTGGAGAAGATACCCGCCAAGTTGGCCAAAGAGGTGGCGGAATCTGTTGAGATTCCCATCATCGGAATTGGCGCAGGCGCAGATGTGGATGGACAGGTGTTGGTGTTGCATGATATGTTGGGATTGACCCAAAATTTTAGCCCACGTTTTTTGAGGCGTTACGCCCAAATGGGAGAGATCATGGATGGAGCTGTCAAGCAGTACATCGCTGATGTAAAGGCCAAGGATTTCCCCAACGCCAAAGAACAGTATTAAAGTATGGCCGCCCCTAAAAAAGAATGGTCGCAGGTGCCTGTAGCGCCTGTCATTTCTACCAATGTCGAGAATCTTCAAGTCTTGTTTGAAGACAACCATGTTATTGTGGTCAATAAAAGAAGCAGCGACATTGTGCAGGCCGATAGAACAGGGGATGAGGTTCTTTCCGATATTGTCAAAGAATACATCAAGCGGAAATACAACAAACCCGGTGAGGTTTTTTTGGGCACAGTGCATAGGATAGATCGTCCGGTGAGTGGGGCTGTGATTTATGCCAAAACCTCCAAAGCATTGTCAAGATTAACTGTTGCTTTCAAAGATCGTGAGGTAAAGAAAACTTATTGGACTATTGTCAAGGGACAATTTGAAAAGTCCGAGGCCACAGTGGTCAACTACTTGTGGAAGGATGAAAGACAGAACAAGACATTTGCCTTTAAAGACAATGGAAAGGATCGAAAAGAATCGGAATTGTCCTATAAAGTAATGGGTGAAAGTGACCACTATACTTTTGTAGAAGTGTATCCCAAAACCGGGAGACACCATCAGATTAGGGCTACCATGGCTTTTTTGGGATGTCCCATTAAGGGGGATGTAAAATATGGGTCAAAGAGAACCAATGACAATGCGAGTATTCATTTACATGCCCGTAAAATCGGATTCCATCATCCTACCCAAAAACATTGGATGGAGATAATAGCGCCACTGCCGGAGGAGGTTTTGTGGAATGCGTTTTTGCAAAAAACTTATGGGATTTGAGTCACCTTGATTAAGGTCTGACCCGATTATATTTGTCGAAAATTTTAAAAGATATGGAACCAACAGAACACATACATTGCTTGATCATCGGAAGTGGTCCTGCAGGATATACAGCCGCCATTTACGCAGCACGCGCAGATTTGAAACCCGTCATGTACATGGGTAATCAGCCCGGAGGTCAATTGATGGATACTACTGAAGTAGATAATTTTCCTGGCTATGCCAACGGCGTAAAAGGTCCAGAGATGATGGAAGATTTGAAAAATCAAGCCTTGCGTTTTGGAACAGATGTACGCTCTGGTTGGGCTACAAAGGTTGATTTTACAGGGCCTAAGCACATTGTCGAGTTTGACAATGGAAAGCACGTAGTGAGTGCGGATTCAGTTATCATCTCAACAGGAGCTTCTGCCAAGTGGTTGGGATTGGAGAGTGAATTGCGTTTGCGCGATATCGGCGGAGGTGTGAGTGCCTGCGCAGTGTGTGATGGATTTTTCTACAGAAACCAAGATGTAGTGATTGTAGGTGCTGGTGATACAGCTGCTGAGGAAGCTACTTATTTGGCCAAATTATGCAAGAAGGTATACATGATTGTGAGAAGCGATAAAATGCGCGCTAGCAAAGCCATGCAGCATCGTGTCATGAAGACGCCAAACATTGAAGTGATTTGGAATGCGGTAACAGAGGAAGTTTTGGGAACAGATGGTGTTACTGGAGCGCGCTTTGTTATCAATGGAACAGAGAAGAGAGAAGTGGCCGCAACGGGATTCTTTGTGGCCATCGGTCACAAGCCCAATACGGATGTATTTAAACCATGGATCAATACGGACGAGGTGGGTTATATTTTGAATGTTCCCGGCACCGCAAAGACCAATATCGAAGGGGTTTTTGTAGCTGGAGATGCGGCTGATAAGACCTATCGTCAGGCCATCACAGCGGCAGGTACAGGTTGCATGGCAGCATTGGATGCAGAGCGTTATTTGGCCGCTAAAGGTCTTTAATTTGAATCGATGAAAATTTGACATGATTGCAAGGGGAAGAGTTATCTTTGCGTCATGTCAAATTTTGTTTTGTCAATACATCAAACGGGGTTGAGTGCACAGCAAATTCTGTTGCACGACTACCGTTTAGCTTGGGTAAGCAGAGAGGCCTCTCTTTTGGGTCGTAAAGAAGTACTTACAGGAAAAGCCAAATTCGGAATTTTTGGAGACGGTAAAGAAGTGGCACAAATTGCCATGGCCCGTGCTTTTAAAAAGGGAGATTGGCGTTCGGGATATTACAGAGATCAGACTTTCATGATGGCCATTGGCGAATTATCCGTTCGTCAATATTTTGCGGCCTTGTATGCGCATACAGATGTTGCGCAAGAACCAGCAAGCGGTGGTCGTCAAATGGGGGGGCATTATGCCACACGCACCATCGATGCCAATGGCAACTGGAAAAACTTGATGGAGATGTACAATTCTTCTTCAGACATTTCCCCCACCGGCGGTCAGATGCCTAGACTTTTGGGTTTGGCCCAAGCCAGCAAAGTTTTCAAAGAAGTAAAAGAACTGCATGATTGGGTCAATTTCACCGACCATGGAAATGAAGTGGCATTTGGAACCATCGGAGATAGTTCTACCTCTGAAGGATTGTTTTGGGAAACCATGAATGCTTCTGCTGTATTGAAGGTGCCCATGTGCATGAGCGTGTGGGACAACGGATGGGGAATCAGTGTTCCCAAGAAGTTTCAAACAGCCAAGGAAAGTATTTCAGAGGCCATGGCCGGTTTTGATTTAAATGACAACGGAGATGGCATCAAGATTTTTAAAGTCAAAGGCTGGAATTATGCCGAGTTGATTCTAACCTATGCCAAGGCGGTGAAATTGTGTCGTGAGCAACATGTCCCTGTTTTGGTTCATGTCGATGAACTGACCCAACCTCAAGGTCATTCTACCTCAGGTTCCCATGAGCGATACAAAACTTCAGAATTGTTGGAGTGGTACAAAGAATGGGACTGCATGGGACAGTTTAAAAAGTTCATTTTGGCTCAGGGCATTGCTTCGGAATCGGAATTGGATAAGATACAAAACGAGGCCAAAAAATTTGTTCGTGAAGAGCAAAAGGCGGCTTGGTCAGCGTTCAGAAGTTCTGTGGATGAGGATGTTCAGGCTACTTTGCATCACTTGTCTGCGTTTCAAAGTCACACCTCTTGCGCCCCTTTGATTCAGGAATTATCGACAATGAAGGATGCTGGTAAGAAGGAATTGATGAGCACCATGCACAAGGTGTTGAGATTGGTAGGGGAGGGAGAGCAAACCAAAGGATTGAAGCAATGGCAGTTGTACTTGAAGTCAAAATACCAAGATCAATACAGCAGCAATTTATACAATGACGGAGCACAAGCAGTGCTGAATGTGGCCAGTGTTGCGCCATCTTATGGTCAAGATGCGGAGTGGGTTGATGGACGTGTGATCCTCAGAGATTTTTGGGATTATCAAATGGGTAAGCGCCCAGAGATTTTGATTTTTGGAGAGGATGTCGGAAAGATTGGAGGAGTGAATCAAACTTGTGAAGGATTACAGGAGAAATATGGAGAGATTCGTGTGAGTGATGCGGGTATACGGGAGGCTACAATTTTGGGCCAGGCCATTGGCATGTCCATGAGGGGACTTCGTCCGGTAGCTGAAATTCAATATTTGGATTACATCTATTACGCCTTGCAAATTATGCGGGATGATTTGGCCTCTGTGCGATACAGAACAGCAGGGGGACAAAAAGCACCAGCGATCATTAGCACACGAGGACACCGATTGGAAGGTATCTGGCACAGTGGTAGTCCAATGGGAGCCATCATCAGTAGTTTACGTGGAATGATTGTTTGTGTTCCCAGAAACATGACGGATGCTGCTGGTATGTATGCCACTCTATTAGAAGGTGATGAACCCGCTATGGTGGTGGAGTGTTTGAATGGATATCGTTCCAAGGAGAAAATGCCAAGTAATTTGGGAGAATACAAAACCCCTATTGGAATAGCTGAGGTGGTGCGCGAAGGAACCAATCTTACCTTGTTGTCTTATGGTTCAACTTTTAATATTTGTCAAGCTGCTGCCAATGAATTGGAAGCCATGGATATTTCTGTGGAATTGGTTGATGCCCGTACCTTATTGCCTTTTGATGAGACCAATGTTTGTTTGCAATCTTTGAAAAAGACCAATCGCTTGTTGATTGTAGACGAAGATGTTCCAGGAGGCGCATCTGCTTTTCTGTTGAATGATGTATTGCATCGCCAAGGCGGTTACCAATACTTGGATGCTGCGCCAGTTACTTTAACAGCTAAACCACATTTGCCAGCCTATGGTACTGACGGTGACTATTTTAGTAAGCCATCCATTGAAGATGTTATCGACACTGTGCTTGGGATAATACAAGAGTAAGTGTTTTATAAATTGCTCATTTTGGGCGATATTCGCTAAGATGAGAAGTGTTTTATTTTTTCTAATTGCTTTCTTTACCGCACCGGTATCGTATGGACAGTACTATGTTCAAGGAGTTGTTCAAGAGCAAAGCAATAAACAACCATTGCCATTTGCATCCATTCAGATAGAAGGCACAACTACAGGTGTTATGGCAGATGTAGATGGAAAGTTCAGGTTGACTCCGGCTAAGTTTCCTTGTGTGCTTGTGGTGAATGCCATTGGTTTTGAAAAGAAGTTCGTCAGCTGCCAAAAGAATACAGCTGATTTGTTGATTGAGATGGTAGAGATACCGGTTGATCGAGGACCGGTACTTCAAATTTATGATGACCGCATTTCTCAAAAAATCAAGCAAGGAGCATTGACCATTGAGACGCTGGATTTAAAGGCGATCAAACAAAGTGCAACGGGAAATTTTTATGAGAGTTTGGGTGCTTTAAAAGGAGTCGACTTGACCACGGCTTCTTTGGGTTTTCGCGTCATCAATACTCGGGGATTTAACTCTACTTCACCTGTAAGAACTTTGCAGCTCATCGACGGTGTGGATAACCAATCTCCAGGTCTGAATTTTTCTTTGGGCAATTTCCTGGGTGCTCCGGATTTGGACGTTCGTTCTGTAGAGATTATTCAGGGAGCAAGCAGCGCCTATTATGGTCCTGGCGCTTTTAATGGCGTGGTTTCTATGGAAACCAAGAATCCTTTTGTATTCAAGGGATTTTCATTTCAGCGCCGTGTAGGCGAGCGGAAATTGGACGAGTTTGCCGTTCGATGGGCGGATGTGATCAAGAAGAAAGAAGGTTTTGATCAAATTGCTTTTAAAGTCAATTTTTATGGATTAACGGCCAATGATTGGGTGGCAGACAATTATAGTCCAACAGAAAATTCTCCTAGCGGCCCCAACAATCCAGGAAGATGGGATGCCGTGAACATCTATGGAGATGAATATTCTACCGCCAATGACTTTTCCACAGCGGCACCATGGAATTATCCTGGATTGGGGATTTTCTATCGCACAGGATACAAGGAAAAAGATTTGGTGGATTATAACACGGAAAATTACAAAGCCAATTTAGCTGCGCATATCCGTTTGAAACCAGAACTGAGGGACCAGAGTCCAGAACTGTTGGTGGGTGGAAATGTTGGTGGTGGAACGACAGTTTACCAGGGGGACAATCGTTTCAGTCTGAAAGACATTTTATTTTATCAAGGGAAGTTAGAATTAAATAAAGCCAATAAATATTTCATTCGGGTTTATGGAACCGGGGAGAATGCGGGAAATAGTTACGATCCGTATTTTACCGCCATGAAAATGTTGAGTCAAGCAAGATCCGGGGGAGATTGGGCCAGGGATTACTACACCAATTGGAACAAATACATCAACCCAAGAATCGATGCTTTGGGAGGTTTTCCTGAATTGACCCAAAATCCCAATTGGCCAGGACCCATTGAGGATCCAACTTTCTCTCAATACATGTTGCCTTATGATTATGAGGCATTGGCCTCTTGGACTGAGCAAAATGCCGATTCTTTAACGTCCTGGCATTCATATGTGGAGGGCTTAACCAATGGCGTTTCAGACATCGTCACCTACAATGGAACCCCCGGTTATTGCGCTCCTGGAACAGATGAGTTCAATGAGGCATTTCATCAAATCACATCCAGCAAAAACAATGGAAGAGAGAAGGGAACCAAGTTTTCCGATCGCTCGGCTTTGTACAATGGTCAAGCGCAGTACCAATGGGAATGGTTGGGGTGGAAAATGAAATCGGGTGCCAGTGGGAGAATCTACTCCCCCAATAGTGAGGGTACCATTTTTTCCGATTCCACTCAACGCATCGTGACGCATGAGTTTGGTTTTTACCATGGATTGGAAAGGAAATCATTGAACGAAAAAATAATTGCTACAGCTACCATTCGTGCTGATAAGAACAAGAATTTCAATTGGATCATCAGTCCCGCTGCCACATTGGTGGTTCAGCCGGCATATGGACACTTCATTCGTTATTCATTTTCTTCCGCTTTGCGAAATCCAACATTGACGGATCAGTATTTGTCATTCAATGTAGGGCCTGCCATTTTGAGCGGAAATCTATCTGGTGTGGAGGATCTGATTACCATAGGTTCTTTCATGGAATATCGCTCTGGATTCAAGTTGGATAAATTGGTTTATTTTGATATCCCTGCGATCCGACCAGAGCGGGTAAAAACTTTTGAGTTGGGTTATCGAGGAACTTTTGGTAGAAAGGTATATGTTGATGCTAGTACCTATTTCAGTCAATACCGCGATTTTATTGGCTACAATATTGGATTAACGGCGCAGTTTGATCCACTGACAGGAATGCCAGGAGATGTTGTTGTGTACCGTTATTCCGCCAATGCCCAAAGCAAGGTGACTACCCAAGGTTTGAGTGCAGGTTTACAATATTATTTTCATGAAAAGCATAGTCTTTCCGCCAATTATTCTTGGAATGCTTTGGTAAAATCAGATCAGTCAGATCCCATTATTCCTGCATTCAATACACCCAAAAACAAATACAATTTGGGATTGAATGGGGAGCATTTGTTCATGGATGAAGCCGGAAATGAGTGGGGATACAGTGTCAATTACAAATGGGTTCAAGGTTTTATTTTTGAAGGGTCGCCGCAATTCACAGGATTTGTGCCTACCTATGATTTGGTGGATGCCCAAGTCAATTACCAGTGGAAAAAAACCAATTTGAACATCAAGTTGGGAGCATCCAATCTATTAAACAATTATCAATTCCAGACCTATGGTGGACCTAGAATTGGAAGATTGGCGTATCTTAGCCTGAGATACGAAAGGAACAAAGTATCAAAATGATAAATAATAACAATATGAGAAAACTCTACACAATCATGGCCATTTTGGTGGCCGGTGTTGTAACAACAGCACAAGCACAAACGAGATACCTCGATGAGGTTTTTACCAACGTGGATGTACAGTCCAATGTAACCTATGGTGTTAACGCCACAGTACTATATTACAGTATCGCTGGGGAAGCAGTTCCAGAAGCTTTGAAGATGGATATCTACTCACCTGTTGGGGATACAGCCACTTCACGTCCTTTGATGTTGTATTTCCACACTGGAAACTTTTTGCCATCTGCTTATGTTTCTCCTCAAGTGAACAATGGTGGTACAGGTGGACAAAGAACAGACTCTTCTGCTGTAGAAATTTGTACGCGTTTTGCAAGAATGGGATACGTAGTTGCATCTTGCGATTATCGTTTGGGATGGAATCCCATTGCACCCACTCAAGAAGAGCGTGTCAATACTTTGATTAACGCTGCTTACCGTGGTGTGCAGGATTGCAGAACTGCCGTTCGTTATTTCAGAAAATCCATTGCAGAGTCCAACAACGTTTATGGAATTGATGGTTCTAAGATTGTTGCATTTGGACAAGGAACAGGTGGTTACATCACTTTGGCCAATGCAGGTTTGGACATTTATGAGGATGTTTTGTTGCCTAAATTTTTTGGATCCAATGGCATGCCAATGGTTATCGAGATTGTGAACGGTAACTTGGATGGAACAACTTACGGAATCAATCCTTTGACCAGTGATACATTGTGTTACGCAAATCACTTGGGGTACCCATCTGGTGTAAGTGCTACCGTTAATTTGGGCGGAGCCATCGGAGATTCTTCTTGGTTTGATGAGACGGATGGACCAGTGATTTCATTCCACATACCAACTGATCCTTTTGCTCCTTATGGAGATGGAATGGTAGTTGTTCCTATTCAACCAACGCCATTGAATGTAGTGGAAGTAAGCGGAAGCCGCACTGTTCAAGCAATGGCTTCTTTGTACGGTAACAACGATGTATTCCAACAAGTGGAAGATCCAACAGTAGATCCATTTGCAGCCATTACAGCGGGAGCTAATTTACACAATGAAGGATTCTATGGTTTGTATCCTTTTGTGCGTCCTGCGACACAGCCATATGACAGCGCCCCATGGGAATGGTGGGCACCAACGCATCCCAATGGTGCAGTTGGCTTGACGACCAATCCGGATATGTCAGAGACAAAGGCCAAGGCCATCATTGATACCATTCAGATGTACACTGCTCCACGTTTGATGTGTGCTTTGAATTTGCCAGGTGCTCCTTGCACATCAGTTGGTGTAAGCGAAAAGGAGAGCAATTCCTTTACCGTTTACCCTAACCCCAACAACGGACAGTTTGTTGTAAAGCACAATAAGAACATTGCTTCTATTCGTGTTTACAACGTAATGGGACAAGTAGTTTTCCAAAACAATGCTGTAAACGCAACACAATTTGCTTTCAACAATGAGTTGAACCGCGGATTGTATTTTGTGGAAATGCTTTCCAACGGAAAGAAAATCACACAGCGTGTAGTTGTAGAATAATACAAAACAGTATTCAAATCAAAAGCCACCTTCGGGTGGCTTTTTTTTGTTGCATTAGATTTTAAGTAAACTATTCTCCATTTATATAAATTGTACTATATTCGAAAAAAAATTTATGAAACGTGTATTGGCATTATTGACTTTATTAATCTATGAAGTGTTAGCATACGGTCAATCCGTCCCACCAGGTATTCCCTATCAAGCAGTAGTGCGAAATGCGGACGGGAGCATTGCAGTCAATGCCAATTTGACTGCACGTTTTACGTTGCATCAGAATACAACAGATGGTGTGGTGGAATTTCAAGAGACCCATGCTTTGGTGAGCAGTGCACAAGGTTTGGTTTCTGCTGTTATTGGACAAGGAACTGCTGTGCAAAGTAGTTTTTCCGCCATTGTTTGGTCCAATACCACTAAGTTTTTGCAAGTGGAAATGGATCTGGGTAATGGATATGTGGATTTGGGAACGCAACAATTGATGAGTGTTCCGTTTGCGATGTATGCAGCGAGCGGACCTGCAACTATTCAGTCTATGTTCCCGAGCAATAATCAATGGGTCATTACTTTCACGGATGGTACCACCACCACCTTTCCCATCAGCAACGGCAATTCTGCCACCAATTCTCAAACTTTCCATTACCTCAGTGATGGATTTTAATCTTCAAAAACAATTGAATATGAAATACATTTTTATTCTCTTTTTCGCATTGCTTTTCTCAAAAGCAGATGCACAGAATTTGCAGTTTAGTCAGGTGTTGACTTACAATTTGCAGCCCGAAGAAAGCATCGTAGTTCCAGTTTCTAAAGTTTGGAAAATTGCTTCATTGTCTCAAGGTGGTGTTTCTTCTCATGTTCGTGTAAATAATGCTGTTATCAGTTATGGTGTCGCTTCAGGATATCCTGCCGCGTCTTTTCCTATTTGGTTGAAATCAGGTGATGAGATAAAACCTTATAACTCTAGTGCTTTTTTCTCAATCATTGAATTCACTGTTGTTCCCTAACTTTCTAGCTTAACGTGAACTGGGAATTCCCTTTGCACTCACCGTTGAACAATTTCCATAAAAATTGCTCAATGCGTTGTGCATTTTTTTTCAATTGAAATCATTGTTCAAGTTCGTTATTCTTTGATGCTTATATCGAGAAGAATTATTAAAAAGCACAAAAAAACCTGTCCGAAGACAGGTTTCATTTTTTATTGAAGATAACAATCTTAGTTCTTCGGAGCGCCACCTTGGTCCTTTACGGGCATGCCGTTAGGGGCTGGAGCGTTAGGATCTGGTTCTACCGTTCCTTTGATGCGAACCACCATCACTGGCTCATTCACTGCATTGGAATAAATAGATACTGACTTGTCGATGGGTCCAGGACGCTTGGTGTCGTACTTTACTGTAATGTTGGTTGTTGCTCCTGGAGCAATGGGGTTAGGCTCACAAGTAGGAACTGTACATCCACAGCT
>CAMCTV010000049.1 GCA_945878635.1 Chryseobacterium gleum
AAACAACCTGTAAACCAAAAATCCTTAGCAGATAAATTACTGCGATGGTCATCACAATGACAATCAACGTATATCTTCTGCCCTCCATTAATTTTTAACCTTCTTATTAAAAATCAAATATTGACCCACCACCAAAAGGATCAAGGTTCCGATAGCACTGAATATGATATGCCCTATTTGATACCAAAATGGCGTAATGCGCAAAGTCTCTGCGTAGAACAAAATAAAGTGATGACAAAAAGTCAAGATTCCAGCATAAGTCAAATACCAACTCAATCCCATCTTCTGAATGGTGGGTTCTTGAATGGCATCGTACCCTTCACGGGGAGACATCAACCTTTGCACCATTGGCTGCAACCATCCTAAAACAACACAAGCTGTCATGTGCATCCCCATCGGACCTGTAAAAAGATCCATGAAATAACCGGTGACAAAAGACAAGATCAGCACCAACCACTTGGGTGTATCAAAAGGCAACATCAATATTCCAAAAATATAGACCCAAGGCAAAACAAATCCATCCAACAACTGCAATCGAGAAACCACTAAGGCTTGCAAGAAAAGCAGAAAAAATATGCGCAAGAAACTAGTTATTGTCTTCGACCCCATCGCGTTGTTGTTGTTGAATTAATAATGAATCTTGTTCTTGTTTCAGGATATCACTCACCACTTGAACATGACTTAATTTTCTGAAGTCCGTGGCGAGTTGTATTTTAATGCGGTGAAAATTTTCTTCGGGCTGATCATTCAATTGACTCACAAATCCGATGAATAAATCAGCAGGAAAATGTGAACCATAACCCGTGGTGAGGACTGTATCTCCGATGCTCACTTGCACGTGCTTGGGTATATCTTTCACGTCAGCATAGGCCGGATCCGATCCAGGAGGCCAAGCAATCAACCCAAAATCACCACTTCCCTTCATCTTCACACTTTCCTGAAACTTGGGATTGAGTATGGGTAGTACAACCGAGAAATGATCACTCACACTGGATACAACACCCACCACACTGCCGTTGGTGATGACACCCATGTTGGGTAAAATTCCACCCAACCGTCCGCGATCCAAAGTCAAATAATTGCTCTCCCGATTCACCGAAGCATTACTCACTTTGGCTGAACGGTAAAAATAGCGTTGTTTGCGAATACTGTCCTGAACAGTATGGGTAGTGGTATCAATAAAGAAATAATTATCCGGCAATTGCGAACGAAGATTGGCATTCTCAAATGCCAATTGGTCGTTGATCTCTTTCAATCGGAGGTAGCGCTGCAATTGATCGCGCCAATCATATATTTTACCAACCCAATCAGAACTTTGGGAGACAAAGGAGGCATTGTGGTAACGGTTGCTCGAAAACAATACCACCAAAGAGAAAATGAAAAGTATCAAAAAAAGAACAAAGACAAAATGCCGCTTTAATAACTCAATAATGTTCTTCATCCCCTAAAACGCAATTACTCTCTCATCAAGAATTGGAAACGGTTGATGTTTTTCAAGGCGATTCCCGTACCTCTAGCCACTGCGCGCAATGGATCATCGGCAACGTGAACGGGCAATTTGGTTTTATTTTGAATACGCTTGTCCAATCCTCTTAACAATCCGCCACCACCGGCCAAATAAATACCGGTCTTGTAAATATCAGCAGACAATTCGGGAGGAGTATTGTCCAAGCAGGACATGATGGCCTCTTCGATTTTGCAAATGCTATTGTCCAATGCACCGGCAATCTCTGAGTAGCTCACTTTTATTTCTTTTGGAATACCAGACAACATATCGCGACCGCGAACACTGTAATCTGCTGGAGGATTCTCCAATTCTGGCAATGCCGCACCTACTTCAATCTTGATCTGTTCTGCCGTACGCTCTCCCACTTGCAGGTTGTGCTGACGGCGCATGTAATCCTCGATGTCTTGGGTTAATTCATCTCCAGCGACACGGATATTTTTATCCGTAACAATACCACCCAAGGCAATAACAGCAATCTCTGATGTACCACCACCGATGTCAATGACCATGTTCCCCATGGGCTCTTCCACATCAATGCCGATACCAATGGCCGCCGCCATGGGCTCATGGATCAAATAAACTTCTTTGGCTCCTGCATGCTCCGCACTGTCTTTTACAGCACGCTTTTCCACCTCTGTAATTCCTGAAGGTATGCAAATCACCATGCGCAATGAAGGTTGAAACAAATTGCGACCACGGTTGATCATCTTAATCATCCCTTTGATCATGTCTTCTGCGGCATGGAAGTCTGCTATTACACCATCCTTCAAAGGTCTAATGGTTTTGATATTCTCATGGGTTTTACCGTGCATCTGTTGTGCTTGACGACCTACAGCCACGGTCTTTCCGGTAGTACGGTCTCTGGCTATAATCGATGGCTCATCTACCACTACCTTATCATTCATGATAATGATGGTGTTGGCCGTGCCCAAGTCAATGGCGATTTCCTGAGTCAGGAAGCTAAACAATCCCATTTGGTGTAATAATATTTCTTGTTAGGTGAGAGGCAGTTTGCCTCGTATGCAAATATCTGAAAGGAACAGGCATTTTTGTGCATGGTGTGAACAATTTCTTGACTAATTTTTTTTGAGGGTATGAGAATTAAATTATACACACATCCCGCAATGTTTTCATTGCTTTTGGTCTTCTTATTCTCATGTAAACTATTTTCGCAAAAAAATAACCATATGAAGTTTGAATTAGCCCCCCTTCCTTATGCCTATGATGCATTGGAACCGCACATTGATGCACGTACCATGGAAATCCACCACGGCAAGCACCACGCAGCCTATACCAACAATCTGAATGCAGCCTTGGAAAACTCTCCTTTGGCAGGACAAACCATCGAAGCTTTGATGACGTCCGGCTTTGAAACCCCAGCTATTCGCAACAACGGTGGTGGTTTCTACAACCACAACTTGTTTTGGGAAATCATGACTCCAGGCGGTGCCAATCAACCTGAAGGTGATTTGGCCAATGCCATCAATGATGCTTTTGGTTCAATGGATGCTTTCAAAGATGCTTTTTCCAAAGCAGCAACTACACGCTTTGGGTCAGGATGGGCTTGGTTGTGTGTACACAAAGGTGGAAAAGTTGAAGTATGCTCTACACCCAACCAAGACAATCCATTGATGCCCGGTTCTTGCGGAGGTTTTCCCATCCTTGGCATCGATGTTTGGGAACATGCTTACTACTTGCATTACCAAAATCGTCGTCCTGATTACATCAATGCGTTTTTCAATGTTATCAATTGGAGCATTGTTGGCGAAAAATACAACGCAAACAAATAATGTACTGCGTCGATCTTTTTCAATACAAACGCTTTCCTTCCCGCGCCGTCAAGGTAGGCTCTATTGGCATCGGCGGTGAAAACCCCATCCGTTTACAAAGCATGACCACTGTGGACACCATGGACACAGAGGGTACTGTTGCGGAAAGCATCCGAATGATAGATGCTGGCTGCGAATTGGTGCGCATCACTGCTCCTAGTAAAAACGAAGCTGAAAACCTGGCCAACATCAAAAAAATGTTGGTTGACAAAGGATACAACACCCCTTTGGTTGCCGACATTCACTTTACACCCAATGCTGCGGAAATAGCCGCAAAATTGATTGAGAAAGTGCGCGTCAATCCCGGGAATTATGCGGACAAGAAGAAGTTTGAAGAGATTGACTATACCGATGACACTTACCAAGCGGAGCTAAATCGCATTGAAGAGCGTTTTACTCCGCTTGTATTGCTTTGCAAGCAACACGGAACTGCCATGCGCATAGGAACCAATCACGGTTCATTGAGCGATCGCATTCTCAGTCGTTATGGCGACACACCCGAAGGCATGGTGGAAAGCGCCATGGAATTTTTGCGGATATGCCGCAAACATGATTTTCATGAAATTGTTATTTCCATGAAGGCCTCCAACACATTGGTCATGGTCCAAGCCTATCGCTTGCTCATGAAAACGATGATGGATGAAGGCATGAACTACCCTTTGCATTTGGGCGTAACGGAAGCCGGAGATGGCGAAGATGGACGCATCAAATCTGCAGTCGGTATCGGAACTTTATTGGAGGACGGCATTGGAGATACCATTCGCGTTTCTTTGACCGAAGCACCTGAATTTGAAATTCCCGTTGCCAAGATTTTGGCGGATCGTTACCAAAACAGATCGTTGTATCCTGCGACAACAAGAAGGGAATACAACATCAATCCATTCTCCTACCAAAGAAGACCAACGGCTGAAGTCAATAACATTGGTGGAAAACACACACCTGTGGTGGTGACGGATCTCAGCAATCGCAATGAAATCAACCCTTCCAGCTTCTTTGGCGCCGGTTACCAATACAGCGTCCCCATGGACAAATGGAACTTAAGCGACCTGGCTTGCGATTACATTTTCATTGGCGACAAACAAATAAATTTTGACATTCCTGGAACCTTGGGCATCATTCAAAATGGCGCCAATTGGTTACAAAATACAACTGCTATTCGCACTTACCCCTGTTGGTCTATAGAACAATATTTGGGAAGTGTAAAAAAGCACAGCGACATCAACTTCGTTCAACTCCAAACCCAAGAGTTGACAGACAACATCATTGAATGTGTCAAGAAAGATCCGACAGCAGTGATCTTATTGTCCTCCATCCACCCCTTACAAGTGATGGATTTGCGTTCAACCTATATGCAATTAATCAACTCCAATTGCAAAACGCCCATTGTTGTGCATACCCAATATACCACAGATTCTGAGGATGAGTTCATGCTCAATAGTGCCGTGGATCAAGGAGCACTATTCATAGATGGTTTGGGAGATGGCATCATGATGACAGCAACTAACATTGCATTGCAACGTGTTAACTCTACTGCATTTGGCATTTTACAAGCCACCAGAACCCGTATTTCCAAAACAGAGTACATCTCATGCCCTTCTTGCGGTCGAACGCTTTTTGATTTGCAAGACACCACCGCCAAGATTCGATCACGCACATCACATTTAAAAGGAATAAAAATCGGCATCATGGGATGTATTGTCAATGGACCCGGTGAGATGGCTGATGCGGATTATGGATATGTTGGAACAGGACCCGGAAAAATAACCTTGTACAAGGAAAAATCAGTGGTCAAGAAAAACGTTCCCGAAGAAGAAGCTGTAGATGAATTAATCGCATTGATCCAATCAAATGGCGATTGGGTAGAGCCAACAGCTGCGCAATAATTAGTGCGGATTTTTATCTATCCGTACACCTTCCTGCACAATATAAATTCCACACCCCAATCCACCGGACATGTTTGAACTGTGCAAACTGTCGTGACCAATCGACAAGCTGTAATGGTAAGCATAGTATGACTCTATGGCTGAAATAGGAATTTCTCTATTCTCAAAAAGCAGTGTAGAATCAGAGTGGCCATAATCGACCACCAAAATCAAATCTTGTTCTGAATGGCAGGTATCACAGGGACCATAGCAATTATTGGTCTGATGCACTTGGTACTTACCAACATAAGCGTCTCGATCATCTGAAATGGCCTTAGGAAGCGGTTCACGGGCACATCCCATGAATAAAAAAATCAATATGGCAATGGCAAATCCAATCTTCATGTTGAATCAAAAATACAAAACCTAAAAGATATATGAGACTTGTGAAAATAAAAATGATGCAGGAGTAGCCAACACTGAACATTTCACAGCATAAAGGAGTATCTTTGCGCCGAACTTTTTTTCACCCAAATATGACTGTAACAGTAGATGCAATCAACGGGCTGAAGGAGCGCGCGTTTGCGCTCGGGAGGTACCTTTGACGTGGAGACTAAGAAACTCCAGATTCAAGAAGACGAAAAATTAACGCAAGATCCAGGCTTTTGGAATGATCCCAAAAAGGCTGAGTCCATCATGCGACAAATCAGAACCCGCAAAATGTGGGTCGAAGCACACCGTCAGTGTGCCTCAGGCGTTGACGACCTAGAAGTCCTATACGATTTTTTCAAAGTAGAAGCCGCAACTGAAGACGAGCTGAACGCTGCTTATGCCAACACTGAAAAAACCATCGAAGAGTTGGAGTTCAAGAACATGCTCTCTGCTGAAGAAGATGGGCTCAGCGCTGTCATGCAAATTACAGCTGGTGCAGGCGGAACAGAGAGTTGTGACTGGGCAGGTATGTTGATGCGCATGTATTTGATGTGGGGCCAAAAAAGTGGCTACAACGTCAAAGAACTCGACATGCAAGAAGGCGATGTGGCGGGAGTAAAACAATGCACTTTGGAATTCAATGGCGAGTTTGCTTTTGGTATGCTTAAAGGAGAAAACGGCGTTCACCGTTTGGTGCGCATTTCGCCCTTTGATTCCAATGCCAAGCGCCATACTTCCTTTGTTTCTGTATATGTTTATCCATTGGTGGATGATTCCATTGAGATTGATATCAATCCTGCGGACATCACTTGGGACACTTTCCGTTCAGGAGGTGCTGGAGGACAAAACGTAAACAAGGTAGAGACAGGGGTTCGTTTGCGACACAAGCCTACGGGCATCATCATTGACAATACCGAAACCCGTTCTCAGCTTCAAAACAAAGAGAAGGCGATGCAATTGTTGAAATCACAATTGTATGAGATGGAATTGGCCAAGCGCATGTCCGCACGAGATGAGATTGAAGCAGAAAAGAAAAAAATCGAGTGGGGATCGCAGATTAGAAACTATGTGATGCAGCCGTACAAGTTGGTCAAAGATGTCCGCACCGGACATGAGACCAGTGATGTAGACGGCGTGATGGATGGCGACATTGGAGATTTCCTAAAATCCTTCCTCATGCAGCAAGGCAAAGGAGTAGAATAAAAATTAATTGCAATAAAAAACAACATGGAATATCGTATCGAAAAAGACACCATGGGGGAAGTTAAGGTTCCGACCCATGTTTATTGGGGAGCGCAAACTGAGCGCAGCCGCAACAATTTCAAAATTGGACCAGCTGCCAGCATGCCCAAAGAAATCATTTACGCTTTTGGTATTTTGAAAAAAGCAGCCGCTCATGCCAATTGTGCATTGGGTGTATTGCCAGAAGAAAAACGCGATATCATTTCCAAAGTTTGTGATGAAATTATTGCAGGACAATTGGATGATCAATTCCCATTAGTGATCTGGCAAACCGGTTCGGGCACACAAAGCAACATGAATGTGAATGAAGTCATTGCCAATCGTGCGCACGTTCTATTGGGAGGAAAATTAGGAGAGGGAGAAATGTTGTTGAACCCCAACGACGATGTCAACAAGAGCCAAAGCTCAAACGATACTTATCCAACAGCCATGCACATTGCGTGTTACAAGATGGTTGTAACCAAAACCATCCCTGGCGTTGAGCAATTGCGCAATACTTTACAAAAGAAAAGCACCGACTTCATGCAAGTCGTGAAAATTGGACGTACCCACTTGATGGATGCTACGCCAGTTACCCTTGGACAAGAGTTGAGTGGATACGTTGCACAATTGAACCACGGATTGCGCGCCACCACCAATACCTTGGCACACTTATCAGAATTGGCGTTGGGAGGAACAGCAGTAGGAACGGGAATCAATACGCCCAAAGGATATTCAGAATTGGTGGCACAAAAAATTGCTGAATTCAGCGGATTGCCTTTTGTCACAGCGCCCAATAAATTTGAAGCATTGGCAGCACACGATGGTGTTGTTGAATCGCACGGCGCATTGAAAATGTTGGCTGTATCATTGAATAAAATTGCCAATGACATCCGCATGATGGCATCAGGGCCGCGCAGTGGGATTGGTGAAATCTTGATTCCAGAAAACGAGCCAGGATCCAGCATCATGCCCGGAAAAGTAAATCCAACACAATGTGAAGCTTTGACCATGGTCTGCGCGCAAGTGATGGGAAATGATGTGGCCATCACCATAGGTGGAACGCAAGGACATTATGAGTTGAATGTATTCAAGCCCGTCATGGCCGCTAACTTTTTGCAAAGCGCAGAATTGATAGGTGATGCTTGTGTATCGTTTGACGAGCACTGCGCAGTGGGTATTGAGCCCAACTACGGACGTATCCAGGAATTGGTAGACGGATCGTTGATGTTGGTTACCGCATTGAACACCAAAATAGGATACTACAAAGCTGCGGAGATCGCCAAGACAGCGCACAAGAACGGCACCACCTTGAAAGAGGAAGCCTTGCGTTTGGGCTATGTCACAGAGGCAGAGTACCACGAGTGGGTAGATCCAAAGAAAATGGTTGGAACACTATAATACAACAAAGTGAGCGAAACAAATGTTGCTACAAAGTACAAAGTAGCGGAAATGGCAGAGAACCTTATCGGTTCAGAAATCATCAAGTTGGGCGGAGAAATCAGGGATTTGATTGCCAAAGGAAACAAGATTTTCAATTTCACCATTGGTGATTTTGACCCCAAGGTATTTCCCATACCCACAGCGCTCAAGGAGGGCATCATTGCGGCATATCAAGCTGAGATGACCAACTATCCTCCGGCCAATGGCTTGGTAGAATTGCGCAAAGCGGTGGTCAACACCATCAAGACCTATCAAGGGTTGGATTATGACGCAGAAGAGATTCTCATCGCAGGAGGTGCAAGGCCCATCATTTACGCCATTTTCAGAACCATTGTTGACCCAAAAGACAAAGTGGTTTTCCCCGTTCCATCATGGAACAACAACCATTACACGCATTTGACATTTGCTGAGCAAGTGTTTGTAGAAACACGACCAGAGAACAAGTTCATGCCCACTGTGGATGAGCTATTGCCCCATTTGAAAGGGGCGTCCTTATTGGCTTTGTGTTCACCATTGAATCCAACAGGAACCGTATTCTCAGAGGAAGACTTAACGGCGATCTGTGACGCAGTGCTCGAAGAAAATGCACAGCGTGGACCAGATGAAAAGCCGTTGTATGTGATGTACGACCAAATCTACAGCATGCTCACTTTTGAAGGAGTGAAGCACCATGATCCCGTTAGCCTAAGACCAGAAATGAGACCATTCACCATTTATGTCGATGGCATCTCCAAGTCGTTGGCGGCGACAGGCGTTCGTGTGGGATGGGCTTTTGGACCGATGGAAGTCATTGACAAGATGAAGAGCATATTGGGACACGTCGGAGCATGGGCACCGAGACCAGAGCAATATGCGGCAGCGCAATTCATCAATGATGAGCAAGCCTATCCGGCTTTTATTGCCAAGATGAATCATGAGGTATCACAAAGATTACATGGATTCCACCAAGGCATTCAGGCGCTCAAGTCAGCGGGCCATCCAGTGGACTCCGTAACACCCGAGGGAGCCATTTACTTGACCGTTCAGTTTGACTTAAAGAACAAAGTCACTACAACGGGCAAAACCATAACAACCACAGCAGACATCACCGCCTTTTTGTTGGAAGAGGCCAAGTTGGCCGTTGTGCCATTCAGTGCTTTTGGAGCAGACAGTGAGTCTACATGGTACAGATTATCGGTCGGCACCGCCAGCATGGATAACGTCGCCGATGCCTTGGCTGCGGTGAAGACGGCGTTGGAGTCGTTGCGATGAGCGAGAATATAGAAGATACAGAAAGGCTCCGGTTTCGGAGCCTTTTTTTTGCATTAAATACAACTTCCCATTTCAATTTCTCATCAGGAAATGGGATAGCATAATTATGCATAATTTATAGGTTACCTATTTCGATTCATGTAAACACCTTTGCAACTAAAGAATTGAATAAGTTATTCATGGATCTCAATCATTATCCAATTACAACAGGCGATACTTTCAAAACATGGGAGTTCAATAGCGTTGGACCTAAGGGAATAATTCCTAAAATCATCTTCTTTCAGGACACAGATAATCCATTAGTAGTGAATCTCGCTTTTGGAGATAAAAACAAATCTGACTTACTTTTAAATGACAAGTCTGTATCCAACAATAGTGATAGAGAAAAGATACTGAACACTGTTGCGAGTTCTGTCATTGCATTTACAAAAATCTATCCTGATGTTTGGGTATACGCCAGAGGTAGTTCGCCATCCAGAACTCGATTATACCAAATAGGAATCAACAAACGATTAGAAGCCGTTCAAATGCATTTTGATGTCTACGGGGAGAAAAATAATAAATGGCATGCTTTCGAAAAAAATATAGAATACAATAGTTTCTTAGTTAAAAGAAAAATAATTGATACTAACTTTGCGACACAGAAGCAATGAAAATGAAAAAAGTAAAAACATTCTTGCCGATCGATGAATCCTTCATCACCATAGACCCCAATCTCAATGCTTTGGATGGACAAATTTTTCAACCTGAAAAATTGGTTCAGGCCAATGAGACTCTAAAAAGAATAGGATTACCCAAACAATAGAGTCATACTCAAATTTATAGGGTTTAAAAAGATCATAAAAATGCTGCTCCTTCGGAGCTTAAATCTTTGCGCGCTTAGCGCAATCTTGGCGAGCATTGCGTTTTTGTATTTTATTATAACGCAATGATCACAAAGTTCTCGCCAAGGACGCTATTCAGCTTTCCGCTTTCCTCTTTTCATGTCCCAATGTACCTTGGGTGAATTCCATTCCCCTACCCAATCACAAAACGCTTCACATCGGCTTCTGTGATGCGGTCCGAACTGAGGATGACCAAGCGCTCCACTACGTTGCGCAGCTCTCGAATATTGCCTGTCCAGGGTTGCTTTTGCAACAACTTCACAGCTGCTGGATCTATCTTCTTCAAAGGCCTGCCGTAATCTTCACATACCTTCTCCAAAAAATATTCCGTCAACATCGGTATGTCCCCTGCGCGTTCTGTCAATGAAGGGACTTTTAAGACAATCACACTCAGACGGTGGTACAAGTCCTCGCGAAATCTGCCCTCGGCGATTTCCTTTTTCAAATCTTTGTTGGTGGCTGCTACCACACGCACATTGACCTTGATGTCCTTCTCTCCTCCAACGCGTTGTATTTTATGCTCCTGCAAGGCGCGCAATACTTTGGCCTGCGCGGTCAAAGCCATGTCCCCTATTTCATCCAAAAAGATGGTGCCTCCTTCTGCCAATTCAAACTTTCCAGGTTTGGTCTTGATGGCGCTGGTAAAGGCGCCTTTCTCATGCCCAAACAACTCACTCTCGATCAACTCACCCGGTATGGCCGCGCAATTGACCTCAATAAAAGGTCCGGTTTGTCGTACACTTTTTTCGTGCAGCTGCCGCGCGACCAACTCCTTTCCTGCTCCATTGGGGCCTAAAATCATCACCCGTGCATCAGTTGGCGCAACGGTATCTATCATGCCCAATATTTCTTGTATCGCAGGACTTTCTCCCACAATGTGCGTTCCCGCAATTCTCGCTACTTTTCTCTTCAATACCTTGGTCTCGCGCTCCATCTGCCCACTCTGCGTAGCATTGCGCACGGTGACCAAGACCCGATTCAAATCCAAAGGCTTTTGGATAAAATCAAAAGCGCCCTTCTTGATGGACTCAACGGCTGTATCAATGGTACCGTGTCCGGTAATCATCACCACCGGCATTTCATGACCGTGTTCTTTAATCTGTTGTAGAAATTCCAAACCGTCCACTTTGGGCATTTTGATGTCGGTGATAACCAAATCAAAAGTCTCCTGACTCAGCGCCTTTAAACCGGCAACTGCATCAGGAGACTCAATTACGGTGTGGCTTTCGTACTCTAAGATTTCTTTCAAAGCCATTCTGATGCTGGCTTCGTCATCTACCAAAAGTATTTTGGCCATATTGTCTTATATTACATTTCAAACGTTTCCATGAACTTGGTGGTGAAATTACCCGCTCTGAATTGCGGATCTTTCATCAACTTTTGATGGAATGGTATGGTGGTTTTGATTCCTTCTATGATGTACTCATCCAATGCGCGTTGCATCTTGGTGATGGCCTCCTCACGGGTTTGTGCCACAGTGATCAACTTGGAAATCATACTGTCGTAATTGGGGGGAATCACATACCCAGCATAAGCATGGGTATCCAAACGCACACCATGTCCTCCTGGACTGTGGTAGGCTGTGATTTTACCAGGACAAGGTGCAAAATTCTTGTATGGATCCTCGGCGTTGATGCGGCATTGAATGCTGTGCATCTTGGGATAGTAGTTGCGACCCGAAATTGGATCCCCAGCTGCCAACTTGATTTGCTCTTTGACCAAATCATAGTTGATGACTTCCTCTGTGATGGTATGTTCCACCTGGATACGCGTATTCATTTCCATGAAATAAAAATCGCGGTTTTTATCTACCAAAAACTCCACTGTTCCTACACCCTCATATTGTACGGCTTCAGCTGCCTTGATGGCCGCTTGACCCATCTTCTCACGCAACTCATCTGTCATGAAAGGAGACGGAGTTTCTTCCACCAACTTTTGGTGACGGCGCTGAATGGAGCAATCGCGTTCAGACAAGTGACACGCTTTTCCGTATTGGTCGCCTGCAATTTGAATTTCAATGTGACGCGGTTCTTCCACAAATTTCTCCATGTAGATTCCGTCATTGCCAAAGGCAGCACCTGCTTCACGGCGCACTGCTTCCCAGGCATCATCCAAATCCTCCGCTTTCTGAACCACACGCATGCCTTTTCCACCGCCACCTGCAGTAGCCTTGAGCATAATGGGATATTTGATTTCTTTGGCAACTTTATGAGCTTCTTCCAATGACTCTAAAATACCTTCAGAACCGGGGATACAAGGTACACCTGCGTTCTTCATGGTTTGCTTGGCAGAAGACTTATCGCCCATGGCGTCAATCATCTCAGGCGAAGCACCAATGAACTTGATTCCATTCTCCTTACATACCTTTGAAAAAGTTGCATTTTCTGACAAAAATCCGTATCCCGGATGAATGGCATCTGCATTGGTAATTTCCGCTGCAGCAATGATGCTAGAGATTTTTAAATAAGAATCTTTGGACGCGGGAGGACCGATACAAACTGCCTCATCCGCAAAACGAACGTGAAGGCTATCACGGTCTGCCGTTGAATAAACAGCTACCGTTGCGATACCCATTTCTTTGCAAGTGCGAATCACACGCAAAGCAATTTCGCCACGGTTAGCGATTAAGATTTTTTTGAACATGCTTGAAAAGATTAAGCGGGTTCTACCAAGAACAATGGTTGATCGTACTCGATTGGAGTAGAATCATTGACCAATACTTTCACGATGGTACCTGAAATTTCAGATTCAATTTCATTGAACAATTTCATGGCCTCGATGATGCATAATTTATCACCTGGCTTGATGGTTTGACCTACCTCAATAAATGATGGTTTGTCTGGACCAGCAGAGCGGTAGAAAGTACCAATCATGGGGCTTTTGATCTCTACCAAATTGGAATCATTGGCTGGCGCTGCAACAGGTGCAGGAGCCGCTACTGGTGCAGCAGCAACAGGCGCGGGCGCCGCAACTTGCATCGCAACAGGAGCCATAGTAGGCATCGCCATTGGCACTCCCATCACAGGCGTTTTGATGGTGATTTTAAAATCTTTTTGTTCGATCTCTACCTCACTCACTCCACTCTTGGACACGAACTTGATTAAGTCTTGAATTTCTTTGATATTCATTTTCATTTGATTTTATCGGTTCAAATATACTTTAAGATTGGGAATCATAGGACCATTTCACCCAAACGGCACCCCAAGTGAAGCCACCACCAAAGGCAGCCAAAATGAGGTTGTCACCTTTTTTCAATTTCTTCTCCCACTCCCACAAGCACAATGGGATAGTGCCTGAAGTGGTATTGCCATAGCGTTCAATGTTGACCATGACTTTGTCTGGACCAACACCCATGCGGCGAGCAGTGGCATCAATGATGCGAAGATTGGCTTGATGCGGCACCAAATAGGCTACATCATCAGCTGTTAAACCGTTCTTCTCCATAATCTCCGCACTGACATCTGCCATGCTCACAACGGCCGCTTTGAAAACGGGTTGACCATCTTGGAAGACAAAGTGTTCTCGTGCGTCGACAGAGGCATGACTGGCGGGTTTAACAGACCCTCCGGCCTTTTGGTGCAAGTAGTGACGGCCATTGCCGTCTGACTTCAATATAAAATCCTTGATACCCGTTTCATCGACAGAGGGCTCTAGCAAAACCGCTCCACTGCCATCACCAAACAACACACAAGTGGTGCGGTCTGTATAATCAACAATGGATGACATCTTATCCGCACCCACCACTACTATGCGTTTGTATTTTCCAGTCTCAATGAATTGAGAGGCGGTGGATAAGGCATATAAAAATCCGGAGCAAGCTGCATTGATATCAAAGGCCCAACAATCTTTGGCGCCAATCTTATCGCAAATGATGTTGGCTGTAGCTGGGAATTGATGATCCGGAGTAACCGTAGCACAGATCAACAAATCAATATCGCTGGGTTGTAAATTCTTTTTGGCCAAAAGTCCTTTAACGGCTTCCACGCCCATGTCACTGGTTCCTAAACCTTCTCCTTTCAGGATGTGTCTTTCTGAAATACCTGTTCTGGATTTTATCCACTCATCGTTGGTATCCACCAATTTTTCTAAATCCGCGTTGGTCAATAGATCTGGCGGGACATACCCTTGGATACCTGTAATGGCTGCAGTAATTTTCATTCCGTTAAATTAGCGTTAACAAAGATGAGCGAAGGTAAACACAAAAGCCCTGCGGACAGGGCTTAATGTTTAATTTTATTCACATGCGATGATGGAAGAAAGGATGATTATTTCATCATAAATAATGAAGAAACACCAAGAAGGCATAAATAACTCCGGGAAGCACTCCCAAAATCCATAGCAGCAGCGCAATCAAAATCTTCTCAATGTTTCCATTGGACATGAGTGCTACAGCGATAGGAGGAATAAAGATACAAAGCAAAATGATCAACCAATCGGGGGCCAATGGAGCCGAACTGTTTTGAATAACAACTTTGACTCTTCGATTCAATTTCGAACAAACTTCATTTTTAGCAGAGGATATAACCTTGGAACGTCCTTTATTGCATAACGGCTCAAGGACTCTCCCGCAAATGTCAGTACTCATGACCCCATCACTGTGCGATGAATGAGGTATTACGATTGATGCAAACTCAGCATTGTCAGAATTGTTCAAATCCATGACCCCCGACTCTTCTTGGAGATTGTCTGACGTATTAGCGCAACCGGAATGATTTTCTGAAACAATCGATGACTTGAAGTTACTTGCACTTTTTTTAAAAGACACATTGAATCCCTTGCTGTAATGGCATTTTTGCACCGTGCAGGATTGACCAAAAACAATAATCGTCAATAGTGCCAAGAGATATACAGATTTACTATTCATAAAAATAAATAAAAAATAGGTTCAAACACAAAAGCCCTGAAGAACAGGGCCTATG